>JASIBM010000175.1 GCA_030045175.1 Streptosporangiaceae bacterium
GGCGGCTAGCCGCGCTGTGGCGGCTAGCGGGTGCGGCGGCGGCGCTCGCGCCACCAGGTGCCGGCGATGACCCTCGCGAAGTACAACCCGTAGAGGGCGTTATGGCCCTTCTTGCTCTTGCCGACCTGGCGCTTGTGGATGGTGGCAGGCCGCTCGGCGACCTTGTAGCCGTGCGCTATCACGCCGATCAGCAACTCCGCCGCCTGGTACTGCGGCTGCTGAAGCTGGACCGCGCCGGTCACCTCGGCGCGCATGGCGCGCAGGCCGAAGGACGGATCGGTGATCCGCTGGCCGGTGAGCATCGTGATGATGAGCGCGAAGACCCGGACCCCAAGGCGCCTTACCGGATCCTTGGTCTCCTCGCTGCCCTGCGTACGCGACCCGGAGACGAAGTCCGCCTCGCCCGCCAGGATCGGCGCGAGAAGGCCGGCGATCTCGGCAGGGTTGTACTGGCCGTCCGCATCTGTGGTGACGATGTAGTGTGCCGCGCCCTCGCGCGCGAGCCGGTAGCCGAGCCGAAGCGCCGCGCCTTGGCCCCGGTTGACCGGCACGTCGCAGACGAGCGCGCCGGCCGCGTCTGCCTCCTTGACTGTGCCGTCAACCGACCCGTCCGAGACGACGATCTTGGCGATCTCGAGCCCGGCGATCGTCGGCGGCAACGCCTCGATCACCGAGCCGATCGCTCCCTGCTCGTTGTATGCGGCGATGACGATCGCCAGTGGTGGTAGCGCCGTGGCCCGCGCGCCGTACTGAGTCGTGAACGCTTCGATGGCCGCGGCGTCTATCGCCGCGCTGTCGATCGATGTCGGCTCGCTGGTGGCGCTGCCACCATGCCGCTGCGATGTCACTTGGCTGCCTCCGAGAACTCTGGCCATACGGTGGCCATGCCTGCCTTGAGGTCGTTTCTTGGCTGGTAGCCAAGGGCACGGGCGGCGGAGATATCTATGATGACGGCTGGCATCTCTCCAGGGCCGACCGGCACATGCTCGACGGGTATCGCAGTCCCGGTCACCACGCGCGCGGCTTCGACCATGTCATTGATGCTGACCGAGTAGCCGGAGCCGAGGATGAGGGGCCCGTTGTGCCCGCTTCGCCACGCCAGCAGCAGGCCGGAGACCACGTCGTCCACGTGCACGACGTCGCGGAGCATGCTCCCGTCGCCACGCACCTGCACGCCGGTGCCGTCCCTGGCGGCGCGCATCAGGCGGGGTATGAAGCTGTCCTTGCTCTCCATTCCTGGCCCGTAGACATTCGAGAAGCGAAGCGCGGCACCCTGCATGCCGTAGCTGGCGACGTAGGCGCTCAGCAGCATCTCGCCCGCGGCCTTGGTCGCGCCGTACGGCGTGAGCGGCCGAAGCGGGACGGACTCGCTGATCGTCGCCTTGCCCACGTTGCCGGTAACCGCGTTGGTGGACGCGAGCATGAAGCTGCGCACTCCGAGCACCCGGGCCCGCTCCAGCAGGTCGGCCGTCGCCGCTACGTTCAGCCGGTAGGTGCCGACCGGGTCGCTCATCGACTGCACCACCGACGTGACGGCCGCCAGGTGGAAGACGGCGTCCGTGCCTGGCTCGACCGCTTCCGCCACGACCGCGGGATCGCACAGGTCGCCGACCACGGACCGCACTCGGTCGTCAGGGAAAGCGTGCCTGTCGGCGGATGTCACCTCGTCACCCGCCGCGAGCAGCGCGCGGACGAGTCGCCGGCCGATGAATCCGGACCCTCCGGTCACGAGGACACGTGACCGACCTCCATCCACCATGAACAACTCCAACTCTCCCCAATCCCGGCATTTGCCGCACTCTTGGCGCAGCGTAGTCCTGCCGGGCGGTGATTGCTAGCTCTTTGGCGCCACTGTGGCTGGCCGACGGTGAGGCTCAGGTGATCGACCGGTCCCTGGCGAGCGCCTTGACGCACGTAGTGTAGCGGTCGGCTCCGATGTGATTGCTCGGTCTGGTTTTGTCCATCGTCGGCGGTAACCTGCGTCTGCGGCGCACAATTACGCCATGGCGGCTAGATCTGGCTGAGGCCGCATCTAGCGTGTCATGGCGGCAGTGACATAGTGACCTAGATCGGTGGCTGCCGCGTCACGTATGTCGCACAGCGGAGGCTCGGAGGCATGAACGAGGGACAGGGACTTGCCGCCGCGTCGGTGCCTTGGGCCGGCATCGGCGCAGCGACCCCCGTGCCCGCGCCCGCAACCCAGCCTGCGTCGACGCAGGACCAGCACGCGCTCTCGGGGGAGCAGCACGAGCCGTCGGGGGTCCAGCACGCGCCGGCGGTCTCCGCGGCCACCGCGAGGCCTGCGGGTCCTGCGAGGCTAGCGGCCACCGGGAGCCCGGTGAGTACGGCCGGCCCCGCTGATCCCGCGGGCCCCGATGAGGACGACGAGCCGCACGTCAGGGTGGACGCGCGCAAGCTAGAGGCGGCGCTGCTCGACTTGCGCGAGCCGATCGCAAGGTTGCGGTTGCAGCTCAACTGCCCTGGCATCGAGGCGGTCAGGGCGGAACGACAGCAACTGCGCAGCCAGATCGACGACTACCTGCTGCCGAGGCTGCGCCAGTCGGGAGCTCCCATCTTGATCGCGATGGTCGGCTCCACCGGGGCGGGCAAGTCCACCCTGCTGAACAGCATCGTCGGCAGCCAGGTCAGCGCGACGGGAATTCGGCGGCCGACCACCAACAGCCCGGTGCTCGCGTGCCATCCGGACGACGTCCGATGGTTCGCCGAGAACGTCTTCCTGCCGACCCTGCCCAGGGTCCGTCAGGAGGGCCTGGCCATGCCAGGACGCGACGGCCTGCTCGTCCTCGCGACGAGCGAGGGCATGCCGCAGGGCATCGCGCTGCTCGATACCCCCGACATCGACTCGGTCGTGGCCGCGCACCGGCAGTTCGCGCGCCAGTTCCTGGACGCCTCCGACCTCTGGCTCTTCGTCACGACCGCGCGGCGATACGCCGACGCCGTGGTATGGGAGATGCTGAAGGACGCGCGCGACCGCGGCGCCTCGCTCGGGATCGTGCTGTCCCGCGTCCCGCTCGCGGCGGCCAAGCAACTGCACGCCCACTTCGACGCGATGCTTGTCGCCAACGGCCTAGGCGAGGTGCAGCAGTTCATCGTTCCCGAGACGACGATCACCGACGCTCGCCTGCCAGAGCACGTCGCCGCGCCGGTGCGGAACTGGCTAGCCGAGACCGCGCGCAAGCGGGAGCGGCGCGTGGCGATCCTCACGCAGACGATGTCTGGCGTGCTCGACACCTTCAAGGTCCGGATCCCCACGCTGGTGGCGCACGCCGAGGCGCAGCTCGCGCTCAGGGAAGAGCTGCGCACCGCCGCGGACGCCGCCTACGCGGCTGGCCTGGCCGAGCTGGACGAGGCGACGCGCAGCGGCTCGCTGCTCAGGGGCGAGGTGCTGGCCAGGTGGCAGGACTTCGCCGGCACAGGTGACCTGCTTCGCACCCTTCAGACGCCCAAGGGCCGCAAATCCGGACAACGGGCCAAGCGGCATGCCGCGTCGCCCGGCAGGGCTCAGGCGCTCAAGGCGGCGTTGCAAATGAGCCTTGAGGCTCTTATCGTCTCGCTGGCAGACCGCGGTGCCGAGGACGCGATGGAGCGCTGGCAGGCCAGTCCGGCCGGCGCGGGGCTGCTCGAGCTGGCCGGGGTGGCCGAGCGGGAGCCGGAAGGCGCCAATGCGGCCTACCCCGCCTTGCGGCAATGGGAGGCCGAACTGCGCTGGAACAGGCCGAGCGATCCGGCTAACCTCGCGGTCCTGCTGCCCGAGGGCGGTGTCGACGCGCTGCTCAGATCGTCTGCTGACCTGCATTGGCGGGCGGCGCGAGTAGTGGCGGACTGGCAGGACCACCTACTGCGCCTGGTGCAGACCGAGCGGGTCACCAGGCGGTCGATCGCCAGGATCGCGTCGTTCGACCCGAAGTCCCTGGCGCTGGTCCTGACGGTCGGGGTACTTGGCTACGGGGCAGGTGACGTGGTTATCAGCGAAGGCGCGAGCGTCGTGCCGCAGCGGCTGCTTACCTCGCTCTTCGGCGCCGGGCTGATGCGCGATATCGGCGGGCAGGCCAGGCAGGAGCTACGCGACCGGGTGAGCGAGTTGTTCGCGGACGAGGCGCGCAGGTTCACGGCGCTCGTCGACGCGATGGGCGATCCCGAGGAAAGCGCCCCGGCCGACCTGTATCAGGCCAGCCTCGCCCTGGATTCGGCGCGATGAGCCCGCGACGGCAGGCCACGGCCGACCGGACGGACGCCCGTCGCGTCCGGGCCGGCTCGCGGCGGCGCTCGGATGAGGCAGGCGAGCGGGTGCTCGGCGACGGAGGTGACCCGGTGGCGCAGCCGTCGGCCAGTCAGCCCCTGCCGACCAGGGTGCCCTCGGTTCGGCCGCGTCAGGTCACATCGCGAAACGCAAGCCCGGTGGCGCCGGTGCCGCCGGCCAGGGGATCAGTCGCTGGCAGCGGCGGCCGGGATCGGCCTGACGGGCCGGGCGAGGCACTCCCAGGTAGCGGGCGAGCGGGGGGATCGGGATCTGGGGTGTCCCCAGGGGACATCTTGCCTCCCCCGGCCAGTACCGAGGCCGCCGAACAGGAGCCGACGGGGTTGTCAGCCCGGCTGATCGCGCTGGCCAGGATGATCCAGATCGGGTCCGCTCGCAGCGGCAGGGACGGGTTCGGCAAGAAGTTGCTCGCCGACGCCGAAGAAGTGCTCGGGCGCGCAGGCGAGCGGATGAGGCTGTCATCGAGCCACACCGTCGTGGTGCTCGGCGGCGGCACGGGCAGCGGCAAGTCCTCCCTGTTCAACCGGATGGCCGGCGCGGACTTCTCCACCGTAGGGGTGACCCGGCCGGTAACCAAGGATGCGCACGCTTGCATCTGGGGTGCGAGGGGCTCTGGCGCGCTGCTCGAGTGGCTCGCGGTCCCCGCGAGGAACCGGTACTCCCGCGCCAGCGCGCTCGACCGCGGCGAGGGCGACCTGGCTGGCCTGGTGCTGCTTGACCTGCCAGACCATGACTCGGTGATGAGCCATGCCACCGAACTCGTGGACCGCCTGGTGAGCCGCGCGGACGTGATGATCTGGATACTCGATCCGCAGAAATACGCGGACGCCGCCGTGCACAGGCGATTCCTGGCACCGCTGGCTGGGCACCGCGATGTGCTCGCGGTCGTGCTGAACCAGTCGGACCTGCTCAGCGAGTCGCAGATCGGTGACTGCGTCGCAGACTTGCGCAGGCTGCTCGACTCGGAGGGCCTGCACGACGCCCCGGTCCTCGTGACGTCGGCTGTGACCGGAGCCGGGCTCGGTGAGCTTCGCAAGATGCTCGTCGATGCGGTGGTCGCGCGGCAGGCCGCGGTGGCCAGGATTTCCGCCGATGTCGATGCGGTGGTCGCCAGGTTCACCCCGTACTGCGGCGACGCCGATGTCACGGTCGGCGAGATTCCGTCCAGCGGCCGGGAACAGCTCATCGATAGGTTCGCGGCCGCAGCCGGGGTCGGCGCGGTGAGCGACGCGCTGCGGAACGCGCGCGAGCTGCGAGCGGCTGACTTCGTGGGCTGGCCGGTCGCGTGGTTCGCCTTGCGGCTGATCGGCCGCGACCCGCTGCGCAAGGTCAGGCTCGGGCTGCTGTGGCGTGACCTGAGGTCGATCTCGGCTGGGCCGTCTGGTGCGCAGCAGGCCGAGATCGACAACGCGCTGACCGACTTTGGCGACCTGCTCAGCGGCCAATTGCCCAAGCCGTGGTCGCACACGGTGCGGACGGCTGCGCGTTCTCGGGCCAACGAGATCCCGGCGGCCATCGGCGCCGCGATGGGCGAGACGCTGCCTGCGGACAAGGTGGCCAGGCGCTCGTGGTGGCTCGGCGACCTGTGGCAAGGGCTGCTCGTGGGAGCTGCCGGGCTCGGCGCGCTGTGGCTGGCGGCGATAGGCGTGCTGCACGGCTTCGGCCTGCGGGCCGGAGCCGCGGCGGGCCTGACGAAGCTCTCGCTGCTGCCCGCGATCGCGGCGGGCACCGTCGTGGCGCTGCTGCTCGGCTGGCTTACCGAGACCGTCTGCATGCGGCTCGTCCGGCGGGCGGCCACGCGCGAGGTAGCCCGGGTCATGGCCGAGATGCGAGACAGGATCGCCGAGCTGGCCGAGTCGATGGTGGTCATGCCGGCCCGGCAAGAGATTTCCGAGCTCAAGCGGTATCGCGACGAGTTCGAGGTCGCCTCGCCGGCCCCGGCCGACGAATCTGAGTGGGATCCGGTCGCGGATCCGGCCGACCTATTATGCCACCTGCCAGTCTCCTGCCTGGTGGCCTCATCAACAGGTAGGTCGCCTCCCGGTCCAGTTGTCCACAGGAGCGGCTGCCGCGATGCGGCGCGGGCGTTCCTCCCGCGACAGTGGGATCTCGAGCCATGCGGCGAGCGCCGCTGGCGCACGATTCCGGGAGGATCGCGATGTTCAATGAGGCTCATATCAGCCTGACCGGCTACGTCGCCACGCAGCCGCAGGTCAAGACGATCAAGACGGGTGCCGCGCACCTCTCCATGCGGGTCGGCTGGACGCCGCGCTACCAGGATCGGGTCACCGGCGAGTGGGTGGACGGCGTCACCTCGTACGTCACCGTGACCTGCTGGCGCAGGCTGGCCACCTACGCCGGCATCTGCCTGCGCAAGGGCGACCCCGTGATCGTGAAGGGCAGGCTCTCCGTGCGCCCCTGGGCCGGAAAGGATGGCATCACGAGGCTCTCGGTCGAGGTGGACGCGAGCTCGATCGGCCACGACCTGACCAGGGGGGTCGCGCAGTTCTCCCGGATCAGGCCGCAGACCGGGATGAGCGCGTCGGAGTTCGCGGCGGCCCAGGCCGACGGCGACCTGCTCGATCAGGCCCCGGCGGACGGCGCTTACATGTTCGACGACGCTGACCGGGTACTGGCAGGCGCCGAGACGCCAGAGGGCCTCGGCTTCTCGCCCGACGAGCCTGGCGAGCCGTTCTTCGACGAGGCGGCGCTCACTGAGCTGGCAGCGGAGGAGGCCGTGCCGCTCTAGCGATGACCCGGCCGCCAGGTCAGCCCGGCCCAGCCGGGCTGGCTGCGGGGGTTCCGGGGGGCCGCCCCCGGGCCGGCGGCAGTCGGGCATCGTGCGAAGCGGGAGCACGCTGGCTCTACCCTTAGTTACATGCCCGAGTTCATCTACCAGATGCACGCCGTGCGCAAGGCGCACGGTGACAAGGTCATACTCGACAACGTCACGCTCGCCTTCCTGCCGGGAGCCAAGATCGGCGTGGTCGGGCCCAACGGCACGGGCAAGTCGACGCTGCTGCGGATGATGGCGGGCATCGAGCAGCCGTCCAACGGCGAGGCGCGCCTGATGCCCGGGTTCAGCGTGGGGATCCTGGACCAGGAACCCAGGCTCGATGAGACCAAGACCGTGCTCGGGAACGTCGAGGATGGCGTCGCCGAGACCAAGGCGCTGCTCGACAGGTTCAACGCGATCGCCGAGCAAATGGCGACCGACTACTCGGACGAGCTGCTCGAGGAGATGGGCAGGCTGCAGGAGCAGCTCGACCACAAGAACGCCTGGGACCTGGAGAGCCAGCTCGACCAGGCGATGGACGCGCTGCGGTGCCCCCCTGCCGACGCCGAGGTGAGCCTCCTGTCGGGTGGCGAGAGGCGCCGTGTCGCCCTGTGCAAGCTGTTGCTCGCGCAGCCTGACCTGCTGTTGCTTGACGAGCCGACGAACCACCTGGACGCCGAGAGCGTGCAGTGGCTTGAGCAGCACCTGGAAAAGTACCCTGGCACCGTCGTGGCGGTCACGCACGACAGGTACTTCATGGAGAACGTGGCTGGCTGGATACTCGAGCTTGACCGGGGCCGGGCGTACCCGTACGAGGGCAATTACTCCACGTACCTGGAGACCAAGGCGGCGCGGCTGAAGGTCGAGGGCCAGAAGGACGCCAAGAAGCGCAAGCTACTCACCGATGAGCTGGAGTGGGTGCGGTCGAGCCCGCGGGCGCGGCAGGCGAAGAGCCGGGCCAGGTTGCAGCGGTACGAGCAGATGGCGGCGGAGGCTGACCAGAACAAGAAGCTGGACTTCGAGGAGATCCAGATCCCGCCGGGCCCGCACCTGGGCAGCGTGGTCGTCGAGGTGGCCGGGCTGTCGAAGGGATTCGGCGACCGGATGCTGATCGACGGCCTGAGCTTCACGCTGCCGCCGAACGGCATCGTCGGCGTGATCGGCCCGAACGGGGTCGGCAAGACGACGCTGTTCAAGATGATCGTCGGTGAGGAGCAGCCAGACAGCGGCTCGATCAAGATCGGCGAGACCGTTCGGATCGCCTACGTGGACCAGGCCCGCGCCCGGATTGACCCGGGCAAGAACGTGTGGGAGGTAATCTCCGACGGCGAGACGTTCATCCGGGCGGGCAAGGTCGAGATCCCGAGCCGGGCCTACGTCGCAGCCTTCGGCTTCAAGGGCGGAGACCAGCAGAAGCTGGCCGGGATCATGAGCGGGGGAGAGCGCAACAGGGTCAACCTCGCGCTGACGCTCAAGCAGGGCGGCAACCTGCTGCTGCTCGACGAGCCGACCAACGACCTGGACGTCGAGACGTTGTCCTCGCTGGAGAACGCGCTGCTCGAGTTCCCTGGGTGCGCGGTCATCACCAGCCACGACCGGTGGTTCCTCGACCGGATCGCGACCCACATCCTGGCCTGGGAGGGTGGGTCGAGCTGGTTCTGGTTCGAGGGGAACTTCGATGCCTACGAGAAGAACAAGATCGACCGGCTAGGCGCCGAGGCCGCCAGGCCACATCGGGTCACCTACCGCAAGCTGACCCGCGGCTGAGCGGGACGGCGGCGGTGGGTGTAACTGGCGACTTGCCTTCGCGGGCGCGGGTCGTGGTGGTGGG
>JASIBM010000176.1 GCA_030045175.1 Streptosporangiaceae bacterium
GCCGGGTTGGCGATCGTGAGCTGTTCGATGTCGACGAAGTAGGTGATGAAGAACAAGTTCACGGCGAAGAAGGCCAGCAAGATCCAGTCGACCTTGCGACGGCCGAGCGGGATCGGGCGCCGCGACGCATTGACGCCGGCGCCGGTCATGCGAGCCCCTTACCTGTCGAGCTCACGGCGCTGCTTGTCGCTCTTACGGGTCTTACGGTTCTTGCGCCTGACCGACATGCCGCCGAGGATCGTCAGGCCGCTGACCCGCAGCACCGGTGCGTCGGGGTCGGCCGACTCGTCGGTGTCGGGAGGGATCTCCCTGCCGCCAAGCAGCGCCCAGCCGGTGTCGATCACGTGCATCTCCGGCGGGACCGTGATCTCGATGCCGCCGAGCACGCAGACCGCCCTGATCCTGACCTCCTTGCCGGGCAGCACCGCGTCGCGCAGGTCGAGTTCGGTCCCGCCGAAGATGTTGATCGACTCCATCGACGCTGGCACCCGCCAGGAGCCCTTCCTTTCCGTCCCGCTGAAGACGTTGACCACGCGGACGGGCTCGCCGAACTCGGCGACCGAGCCGCCCTCGGGGGTTCCGGCCAGCTGGCCAGTTGAGCGGGCGAGCGCCGCGGTCGCGCCCGGCAGGTCACGGACCAAGGGCACGATGTCGGCCTGCGTCTTGGCCGCGTAGACCGCGTCCAGCCGGTCCGAGTGCTCCTGCGGGCTTAGCCGCCCGTCGGCGAACGCGTCGTTGAGCACGGATGCCGCGCGGTCCCGGTCGGCGTCGGAGATCCGCATCTGCGAAATTTCGCTGGGGTCCTGGGGGGTCACCCAGTTATTGTCGGGCAGGCGACGGGTTCAGCGATACAGCGGGTTCGGTGAACCTGGCCCAGCCGAGCGGGTTCGCAGCAGACGAGGGGTTAACACGTGGGGCACGTTGAGGTGGCGCACCTGACGCACACGCTCCCTGACGGGCGCGTGCTGCTCGACGACGTGTCGTTCCGCGCGGGCGACGGCAGCGTCGTCGCGCTCGTCGGCCCGAACGGTGCGGGCAAGACCACGCTGATGCGCCTGATAGCGGGCGACCTAGCCGCGCAGGAGGGCACGATAACGACCAGCGGCGGGCTCGGCGTGATGCGGCAATTCATTGGCGGGATCAGGGACGAGACGTCGGTCCGTGACCTGCTGCTCTCGCTCGGGCCTGAGCGCTTGCGCTCGGCCGCGGCCAGGCTTGACGCCGCCGAGCTTGCCATGATGGAGCGCGACGACGAGCCTGCGCAGATGAACTACGCCGCCGCGCTCGCCGAGTGGGGGGATGCGGGCGGTTACGACTTCGAGGTGCACGCGGACGCGTGCACGGTGGCCGCGCTCGGGGTGCCGTTCGAGCGGTGCCAGTGGCGCGAGGTCCGCACGCTGTCTGGTGGCGAGCAGAAGCGGCTGGCGATCGAGTCGTTGCTGCGCGGCAGGTACGAGGTGCTGCTGCTCGACGAGCCGGACAACTACCTCGACGTGCCGGGCAAGCTCTGGCTCGAGGAGCAGCTGAAGACGACGCCGAAGACCGTGCTGCTGGTCAGCCACGACCGGGAGTTGCTGGCCGGCTGCGCGCAGCGCATCGTCACGGTCGAGGACGGCAATGTCTGGACCCACGGCGGTGGCTTCGCCGGCTACGCGCAGGCGCGCAGAGAGCGGATCGAGCGACTGGATGAGTTGCGCCGCCGCTGGGACGAGGAGCACGAGAAGCTGCGGCAGCTCGTGCGGACGCTGCGGCAGAAGGCCACGTACAACGACGGCATGGCATCGCGCTACCAGGCCGCGCTGACCAGGCTGCGCAAGTTCGAGGAGGCCGGGCCGCCGCAGGAGGCACCTCGAGAGCAGAACGTGCGGATGCGGCTACGAGGCGGGCGTACCGGCAAGCGGGCGGTGATCTGCGAGGATCTTGAGCTGACCGGGCTGATGTTCCCGTTCGACCTTGAGGTCTGGTATGGCGAGCGGGTCGCCGTGCTTGGCTCGAACGGCTCGGGCAAGTCCCATTTCCTGCGGCTGCTCGGCGGGGAAGACGTGCCCCACACTGGGGCATGCAGGCTCGGGGCCAGGGTGGTGCCCGGCGTCTTCGCGCAGACGCACGCCCGGCCCGACCTGGCCGACCGGACGCCGCTCGAGATCTTGATGTCCGAGCACGCGCTGCTGGTCAATGAGGCCATGGCGGCGCTGGCCAGGTACGAGCTTGGCTCATGCGCACGGCAGCGTTTTGGCACCTTGTCGGGTGGCCAGCAAGCGCGGCTTCAGATCCTGCTGCTCGAGCTGGCCGGGTCCACGCTGCTGCTGCTCGACGAGCCGACCGACAACCTGGACCTGGCCAGCGCTGAGGCACTTCAGGAAGGGCTTGAGCAGTACTCGGGCACCGTGCTCGCGGTCACGCATGACAGGTGGTTCGCGAGGTCGTTCGACCGGTTCATCGTGTTCGGCGAGTCCGGAGAGGTGTACGAGGCACCGGAGCCGGTGTGGGATTCCAGGCGGGTGGACCGGCAGCGCTGAGCGCGGTCGGCCCGCAGTGGCCGATGATGGCCACGAGGCGGAGCGCCACGGGGCACGTGGGGGCGCCGACATTGCTAGGCTAGTTCAGTTCTGTCGCCGCGGCGCGTGCCCGCCTGCGGTAGGGGCTGAGAACGCGCAAAGGATGCAAGACCGTGAAGAAGCTAATCCTGCTGGCCATTGTCGCGATTGGCGTGGCCGCCATTTGGCGCAAGGTCCTGGCGGACCGTGCCGAGCTCGACCTGTGGACCGAGGCGACCACGGCGGACGACTGAGGTCTGGTCCGACTGCCAGCGGCGCGGCGCCACCCGGCCGTCGCGAGTCAGCTGTCATGCCCAGACGATCGGGACGGAGCGGGTGCTGCGGGCCATGCCCGCCGCCCGCACGTCCGGATACGCTGTGGTGGTCACGCGTGGCTCGCGCATGGGGCTATAGCTCAGCTGGAAGAGCACCTGCTTTGCACGCAGGGGGTCAGGGGTTCGAGTCCCCTTAGCTCCACGAGTTCTCTGACCTGCACGGATGCAAGGTCGGACGTGGCGTCATGCGAACTGCGGACTGTGGTCTGGTCGCGGGGCAGGCCGTTCTTACGTGCGTGGTTTAGGTCAACGGTCGCCGTGCTATGCGAGCCGTCGCTGTCAGTGGCCTTGCTTACGGTTAGTACCATGCCGCCATTGCCTCGTGTCACCGGACGGGAATTGGTCCGGGCGCTGTCCAGGCTGGGCTGGGTCGTGGTAGTCCAGCGAGGGTCGCATGCCCAGCTCAAGCATCCCGTTCGCGGCGGGCGGGTGACGGTGCCGTTGCATGCCGGTGAGACGATCGGGCCGGGCTTGCTGCGGTCGATCCTGAGCCAGGCTGGCCTGACGGCTGATGACCTGCGCGGTGTGCTGTGACAGGATGGAAGCTGATGCGCACTTACACGATCGTGGTCGAGCCTGAGCCGGACGGCGGGTACTTCGTCACCGTCCCGGCGCTGCCTGGCTGCTTCACGCGCGGCAGCACGGTCGAGGAGTGCCGGGCGCGCGCCGTGGAAGCCATCGAGGCGCACATCGCGGGACTGCGGTGCGATGGCCAGCCGGTCCCGGAAGAAGTTGGCGAAGCGCACCTGCTGGCGGTCACGGTCGCGGCCTGAGCACTGGTAGCTGGCGCGGCTCATTGCGCGGCCTTGGTGTTGCGCGCTCTGGCCAGGCGAACCGGGAGCGGGTCACCTTCCACGAGGATGGGGTTCGCATGGTGGGACGTTAGGCCCACGAGTTCTCTGACCTGCACGGATGCAAGGTCAGACATAGCATTGTGCGAACTGCGGGCTATGGTTCTCGCCTTGTGACGCCTTCCGGTCGGCGGAGTTGCGCTGAAGATCTGCGGGGCTCATTTGACTCGGGCTGGCCAGCCATGACATGACTGATTGGTTATAATCCTGGGTATGGCGTGGGAAGTGAGCCTGCACCCCGAGGTCGAGGCGTGGTACCTGGCGCTCTGCAAGAGCGACCCGGAGACCGCTGACCTGATCGAGGACGCCATCGACCAGCTCACCGCGGAAGGCCCGGCCCCGCCGCGACCGCTGGCCGACCGGGTCAAGGGCAGCCGGTACCACAACATGAAGGAGCTACGGCCGCCGTCGGTCGGCCGCACCGAGATCCGGATGCTGTTCGCGTTCGATCCGAGGCGCGAGGCGATCTTCCTGGTCGCCGGGGACAAGGCGGGGAACTGGGAGGGCTGGTACCGCAAGGCGATCCCGCTGGCCGACGCGCGGTTCGCCCGGCACCTGGCCAGCCTGGAAGCAGAGGAGGCGAGAAAACGATGAGCAGCAGCTACACCAAGTGGAGCGACGTCAGGGCCAAGGGCCGGGAAGCGGACCCGCGCCCGGCCGAAGAGCAGGCGGCGGCCAAGGCCGAAGCGCGCGAGCGCCGGGATGCTTACGTGCGCGGCCACCAGCTCGCTGAGATGCGCGCCACGATCGGGATGACGCAAGCGGAGCTGGCCGGCGCCCTCGGCGTGTCCCAGGCCCGCATATCGAAGATCGAGCACGGCGAGATCTCCGGCATCGAGGTCGTGCGCGCCTACGTCGCCGCGCTGGGCGGCAGCGTTGACGTGGTCGCCCGGCTGGGCGACCGGAGCTGGAAAGTAGCCTGACGGTCAGCAGAGCCGCCATTCACCGCCGGTCATCGCGCACCTGCTGGCGGTCACGGTCGCGGCCTGAGC
>JASIBM010000029.1 GCA_030045175.1 Streptosporangiaceae bacterium
GCGACCGCCCGCCACCGCGGCGGGCTGCCCCGCATCGCCTTGCCGTACCGGACCTGGCAGACGCCCAGCCCGCCGAGCTCAGGGGCCGCGGATTGGCCGTGAAGTCACCTACGTCGAGCATCGCGGCCCCCCGGCGCCACAGCCCCCACGCTCCGTGACTGCCGCTCCCGGTTACCTCGCACTCAGTGGGCTCGATAGGTGCGTCGTCACCGTGCCTCCCCTATTGCGCTGGCGCAGCTAAGAAACAGATATTCTGCGCGCTCTGCAGTTCGGCTCGGCGAGCGTGGTCTTCTGCGCATAGGCGATGTGGCTGGCTATGGCCCTGCTCACCGGCCTCCTGCGTCATGATGAGGAGATGAGCGATTCACCGGTCGTCTATGTGACTGACGGCCCTGGCGTTCCGCTGGAGCGCCCGCATGACGCATCAGAGCTACACCCTTAATGACCTAATTGCGACCATGGGGATTGACGCCTCCTTTTGACTTGCATTACCATTAACGGTCGCAGATCCTCGTCACCGCCCATCACCGGCAGCAACAGGAGAAAGGGCCGGTCAATGGCCTTAGCCAGTCTTCAGGACGCCATAAGCCGACTGCGGCCCGGGCCCGCCGCAGGAGTGTCCCGTCGCGACGCCATCACGGCCGGCGGCCTTGCGATCGCGGGCGCAGCAGGCCTGACGCCGACGATGTCGCCCCCGACCGGGATCGTGTTCGGCGCGGACCGGAGCGGCTACCGCGGCTTCCACCACGCTGCCCCGCTGGCTGTCGGCCTGCGCTGGTACTTCAACAGGGAGAATCAGTTCCCGCCTGCCTGGCCGGAACCCTTTCCCAGCACGCACATGACGCTGTCGCTCCGGCCGAACCCCAGCGACCTGCTCGCCGGCAAGCTCGACAGCCGGCTGATGGCCATCATCAACTCAGCTCCCGCGCATTCCGAGCTGACCTTCTGGCACGAGAACACGACCGGGAACCCGCTCGGCTACCCGGAGGATGTCAACAATGCCCGCACCGCCCGCAGGATGCAAGAATACGGCCTTAACCTCTGCCAGGGAACACAGGTGCTATTCGGCGTCATCACGGCCGGGCCGGTGGCTGACCAGGTCGGCTGGATGGCGCCAGACCTGGACTGGTACGGCGACGACCTTTATGAATTTGCCAGGCTGCGCGGCCCAGACAACACGTTCAGCAAGAAAAAGGTCACCGCCCGCCTTCACCAGAACCTGCATGCCTGGCAGAAGGTAACCGGCCAGGAAGCGCCAGCCATCCGCATATGCGAGACGAACAGCCCCTTCAACTCGCATCGCAGCGCGCTATTCACCACGATCGCGGGCTTCCTGGCCAGGCACAACGGAAACCGGATGCTGACCTTCTGGAACGCGAAGAGAGGCCTTGCCCATGGCGGTCTCGACGGGCCATGGCCGCCCAGCCGGTCAGTCATCAGCACACTGGCCTGGCTCACCAGGGAACACGACTGGAAAACATCCTGAACTGCCGTCCGGGCAGATGACCTGCGCCGCCACCAAGATCCTGCGCCTTACCCACAGCAAGCCCCGCGAGCATGGTCACCGTGATCTGCCCGATTCCCTGACACGACGGCGCCGGCGATGAACGCGCCCCGCCGCCACCTGATCATCACCAGCGTGAACAGCCAGCTCACCACGCGCACGGGACCCGGCCAACGATGAGCAGCCTGGACTGGCTAGATCACGAGCGGATCGCTGGCGGTACCGGCGGACCGGAGCCCACATGCCACAATGGCTAACCGATCGAAACCCGGAACTTAGCGCATGTACGGCTCGTTCGGCGCGCCTTCGGAGAATGGCGGGTGGACCTGCGGCTGGAGCCCGAGTGGTTATTCTGCGCTGATGTCGGCTGGGCCTGGCTGCAGGTTGTCAGCTAATTCGGGTTCTTCATGATGGTCCCGCCGAGACGTTCCTCGAAGTATTCAGCTACCCAGTCTGTCAGGCTGTCGGTGATGATCACCCACCTGTTCCCGATGTTGAGGTACCACGTCGGATCGCCCGCCATGCCCGGGGGCCAGCTGCCGGCGTAGCCGCGGGCCGCCGCCGCGCTGGTGAAGACCGAGACGACGGCATAGGCCAGCTTGGTGCGGTAGCCGGGGTAGTAGACCGTGCACGACTGGTTCGACGAAGCGTTCCCCGCGCCGCCGCCATAGCCGTTCGGCTTGCAGCCGAGCTGCAGGGCGATGCCCTGGGCGGTACCGGCCACTGCAGGCACCCGGGCGCCGCTGGGGTGGAGCGGCAGCATCAGCCCGAGGCCGCCGCCTGACGAAGCGCGCGACGTGGCGGCCGGCGCAGCAACCGTGCGGGACGCAGCCGCGGACGGGCTGCCGGCGCCGCCGCAGCCAGCGGCCAGCGCAAGGCCCGTGGCAACGGCTGCGATGAACGGCAGTCGGCACAGCGAGGCGGACAAGCCCATGACGACCTCCTAACGGGCGGTCCCAGCAGGACCGCCCCGGCTCTGGCGGACTCCCAGGGTTCGAAGGGGACGGGCAGAGCGCGGCCCAGTCGATTGTCTCCTGCCTGACACGGGTCATTCTTCCGCCAAGCGACGCGGACAGCGGCAGCCAGGCGCTCAGTGCGCTCGAAACAGGTGGCGATCGCACAGCCTGCAGCCGACCAAACAGCCAGTCGACACACGCACTCGGCTCGTTCGGTACTCGCCCGGCGCTGGCGCCGTGACTATTTCGCCGCGCGCCATAACGGATGTTCTGCGTGACCACGTCGGCGGGCCGCTGCCGTTACGGGGCTGGCGGCAGCGTCCCGGTGTGGCATCGGCGGCGTGGCATCGGATCCAGGTGGCGCTTACTGCTGAGGCTGCAAGGCGGCGCTGAGCGCGGAGAACAACGCATTCACATTTGCCTTGTTCTTCCCGTAGTCAATTACCTGGATCCCGCGGCAC
>JASIBM010000177.1 GCA_030045175.1 Streptosporangiaceae bacterium
CGGCGACGGGGAACGGGCGGGCCGACTCGTAGTACACCTGCGCGGCGGCGACCGAGACGAGCTCCCGCTCGGGATAACGCAGCGCGGACAGCCGGCCGCCGAACACGCAGCCGGTGTCCAGGCACATGGTCCCGTTCACCCACTCGGCCTGCGGCACCGGGGTGTGGCCATACAGCACCATCGCCCGGCCGCGGTAGTCGGTAGCCCACGGATACCGGACAGGCAGGCCGAACTCATCGGTCTCCCCGGTCGTGTCGCCGTAGAGGCAAAACGAGCGCACCCGAGCCGAGGCCCTGCCCTGCAGCCGCTCGGCCAGCCCCGCGTGGCTGACCACGAGCTTGCCGCCGTCGAGCACATAGTGCGAGATCAGCCTGTCGATGAACGACTCCACCTCGGCGCGGAACGCATCGGGCTCCCGCTCAAGCTGCGCTAGCGTCTCGGCCAGCCCGTGACTGACCTTGACGTCGCGACCGCGCAGCGCCAGCAGCAGCTTGGCCTCGTGGTTGCCTGGCACGCAGAGCGCGTCGCCGTCGCCGACCATGCCCATCGCGAGGCGGAGCACGCCAGCGCTGTCCGGGCCGCGGTCGACCAGGTCACCGACGAACACGACCCGCCGCCCAGCCGCCTGCCTGGCGCCGACGGGCCGGCCCGCCTCGTCCCTGCGCACCTGGTAGCCGAGCTTGGCTAGCAGCGCCTCAAGCTCGGCCAGGCAACCGTGCACGTCCCCGATCACGTCGAACGGACCCCGCTGATCGCGCAGGTCGCAGTAGAGCTTGGTCCGCACCACCGACGCCGCTGCGACCTGCGCCTCCGAGGTGAGCACGTGCACCTTGCGGAAGCCTTCCTTCGCCAGCCCGCGCAGGCTCCGGCGAAGCTGGTCGCGCTGCCGCCTGATCACATGCGGCCCGAACTGCCGGTCGGCACGGGCCGCGTTACGCACGGCGCACACTTGCTCGGGCAGGTCCAAGACGATCGCCACGGGCAGCACGTCGTGCTCGCGGGCCAGCGCGACGAGGTGCTTGCGGCTCTCTGGCTGCACGTTCGTCGCGTCGATGACGGTCAGCCTGCCCGCCGCGAGCCGCTTTCCCGCGATGAAGCGGAGCACGTCGAAGGCGTCGGACGTGGCCGACTGGTCGTTCTCGTCGTCGGCGACCAGGCCACGGCAAAAGTCGCTGGACACGACCTCGGTCGCCGCGAAGTGCTCCCTGGCGAAGGTGGACTTGCCCGAGCCGCTGGCGCCTATGAGCACCACAAGGCACTGTTCCGGCACGTCAATGCCCTGCTCGCCGATAACCTGCGGCCCGCCGGTAACCTGCGGCCCGCCGGTCACGAGCCCTCCCGTTCGCGCCTGGTGAAGACGGCGAGCTGGGTCGGCGGGCCGACCTCGGCGTCCTCGTCTCCAACCGGCAGGAACCGCACGTCGTAGCCACGCTCGGCGGCCACCCGGCCCGCCCACGACGCGAACTCGGCACGGGTCCACTCGAAACGGTGGTCATAGTGCCGCATCGCGCCGGCGGCGAGGAACTCGAACCGGGTGTTGTACTCGCGGTTCGGCGTCGTCATCACCACCAGGCCGGGCGCGGCGTCGGCGAAGACCGTCCGCTCGAGCGCAGCCAGCCGTGGCGGGTCGACGTGCTCGATCACCTCGATGAGCACGACGGCATCCAAGCCGGCCAGCCGCTGGTCCCGGTAGGTCAGCGCGGACTGGATCAGCCGCAGCCGGTCGCGGTTGCGCGGCGACATCTGGTCCAGGCGCAGCCTGCGCTCGGCGACCTTGAGCGCGCGCGATGACACGTCCGCCGCCACGATCTGGGTGAACGATGGGTCGGCGAGCAGGTCCGCCGTGAAGGCGCCCTCGCCGCAGCCCAGGTCGGCGACCCGCCGCGCGCCCGCCTCGCGAAGCACGCGGAGCACCGCAGCGCGGCGCTGCTCGGCCAGCGGCGCGACCGGCCCGCCGGACTCGGCCTGCGCCACGGGAACGGCGTTGTCGAAGTCCTCGGCCAGGGCGTCGTCAACCTCGGCCAGCCTGGCCAGCGCTGATCGCAGCAGGCCCGCGCGGTGCGCCAGGTACCGCCTGGTGATCAGCGCCTTCTCCGGATGCCAGGCCAGCCAGCCAGACCCCGCCCTGACCAGCTTGTCGACCTCGTCGGGACTGACCCAGTAGTGCTTGCTGTCATCGAGCACGGGCAGCAGGACGTACAGGTGGTTCAGCGCGTCGGCGAGCCTGACTACGCCGTCGGCGCGCAGGTCGACGTAGCGCGAGTCGCCCCACGCAGGGAACGCCTCGTCCAGCGGCACCGGCGTCGCCCGCACCCGCCAGCCGAGCGGCCCGAATAGCCGGCCGACCAGGTCGGCGTCGCCACGGCAGGGCAGCACGGGCACGTGCATCTCCAGCGGGATGGCCCTGGCCGCCAGCTCGGGCCTGGCTTCGCACCGGCCAGTCATCGCGGTGCGGAAGACCCGGCCGAGTGCCACCGCCAGCATGCTCGACGCCGCGTATGGCCGGTCGTTCACGTACTGCCCGAGGCTGAACCCATCCCCGCCCGGGTTTTCTGGCCGGCCCCGGACCAGCGCGACCGGGTCGACCTCGAGCAGCAGCGCGGCCGTGCACCTGGCCGCCGTGGCCTGCGGGTAGAACACGTGCGCGGTACCCACGGCCAGCTCGAACGACTGGACCCGGCCAGGGTTCTTGTGCAGCAGGAACCCCAGGTCCGTGGCCGGCTCGGGCGCCCGCCCAGCCTCGTCAGGCGCGGCGGTCATGGTGATCGTCAGCAGCACGAATGCCTATCCTGCCCGATCCGCGCCGTCGCGGACACCGGCGATCGGCGGGTCATGGCGGTGGTGTGATCCACGTGCCGAACCACATTCGCTGGTGCCAGAAGGGATAGGGGACCACCTGAGCGGTGAGCACCGGGTACATGAAGGCGAAATTGGCCAGGACGAGGATCAGGTAGGCGCTCACGATGACGGCGCCAGCCGCTCGCCTCGCGGGCGGGGCCACGGCTGGCCCCAGGATCAGCCCCAGGCACAACGTGATCGCCATGACCAGGTACGGCAGGAAGATGATCGCGTAGTAGTAGTACTCAATGCGGTTGTCGTGCCAGGCGAACCAGAACCATGGCAGCCATCCGGCCGCCACGGCAAGCAGGACCGCCCCGGCCCGCCAGTCCCGGCGAAAGATCCACCAGCCGAGGCAGAACAACAGAGCCGGGATGGACGCCCACCAGATGGCGGGCGTGCCGATGGCGAGTACCTCCTGCGCGCAGGTGCCGCCGCAGCCCTTCGGCGCCGCCCAGAACATCGAGACCGGCTGAGAGAGGGTCAGCCATGTCCACGGCTTGGACACGTACTGGCCATGCGACGAGCTGAGGCTGAGGCCGAAACCTAGCAGCGACTTGTTGTACTGGTACCAGGAGTCGATGACTGACCAGACCGGCGTGTGGTTGCCGTGGAGCGCGGCCCAGTTCCTGTCGTATCCGTTGCCATTGGCGAACCACCCGCTCCAGGCCGCCAGGTAGGCCAGGAACGGCACGACGCCGAACGAGACCGGCAGCCAGGCGATGTCGCTGCGCAGCACCCCGGTCAGGCGGTCGCGGTAGCCCGCGAGCCTGCGAGCGCCGATGTCCCACCCAATGGCCATCGCGGCGAACGCGGGGATGAACCAGACGCCGTCCCACTTGGACGCGCAAGCCAAGCCGAGGAACAACCCGGCAAGCACCCGCCGCCACCGGATACCGAGCCGCGGCCCGCCACCGGAAAGGTCGGCTCCCGGCTCGGTGGCCAGTTCGGCCAGTCGCGCCCGGGACGCGTCCCGGTCCAGGATGAGCATCCCGAACGCGGCGAGCACCCAGAACATCACGAAGATGTCGAGTATCGCCGTCCGGCTGAGCACGAGCTCGAGGCCGTCCAGGGACACGAGCAGGCCCGCGACGCAGCCGAGCAGCGTGGAACGCGTCATCCTGCGGGCGATCCGCGCGGTCAGCAGGATCGACAGGGTGCCGATCACCGCGACGGCGAATCGCCAGCCGAACGGCGTCAGGCCGAACATCCACTCACCGACCGCGATCAGCACCTTGCCAAACGGCGGGTGCGCGACGTACTCGCCGCCAAACAACGCGCCCTGGGCGAAGATGTTCGTATTGCCGGTTACGAGCAAGTGGTCGAGTACCGCCCGGTTACCGCTCGCGCCACGCAGGTTCATCTCGACGCCGTGCCGCAGGATAGACCACGCGTCTGGCACGTAGTAGGTCTCGTCGAAGACCACGGCCTTAGGGACGCCGAGCCGGTAAAACCGCAGGAACCCGCCGAAGAGGGTCACGAGCAGCGGGCCTGCCCAGCCCCACGCCGATGCCGGTGGCATCGGCGGCGCCAGGCGCTCCCGCAGCCTGGCCGCCTCTTCGCGGCTCCCGGCCGCAGCTTCGTCCACGACGCTGGCCTGATGTCCGGAGGCTTTCATCACCGTCATCGTATGGTCAACTGACACTGGCCGCGTGCCGGTGACGACGACGCGAGACCGCCGGCCTGGCCACATCCGCCTGGTGTGCGGGCAGTCGCTGACGGCACTGTTCCTTCTCTTGGGTGAACCGGTTGGCGCCGCAGCGCAATAGGGAAGAGATGGACGACGATGAGCTGATCGCCGCGGTGGCGGATGGTGACGACTCGGCGCTGCGCGAGTTGTTCTGGCGGCACGCCCCGTGGCTGGCCGCGCGCCTGCGGTCGGTGCTGCCCGCCGCCGACGTCGAGGACGTGGTCCAGGAGACGTTCCTGGCGGTCTGGCAAGGAGCCCGTCGTTACCGGCCTGCCGGGGCGGCCGGCGCGGCCGGTGGCTGGCTGTGGGGGATCGCACGGCGCCAGGCCGCGCTGCTGCTGCGCAGGCGCGGACCCGCCGCCGTGTCGCTGCCTGCCCTGCTAGCCGCCGGCGGGGCGCGGGCCGACGACCCAGCGGAGGTCGCCGTGGCGCGGGCCGACCTCGACCAGGCCGTCGCGGCGCTCGGACCGGCCGATGGCCCTGAGCGCGAGGTCTGGCAGCTGCTGTACCTGGAAGACCGGCCGGTAGCCGAGGTCGCGAAGCTGACGGGGATCCCGCCGGGGACGGTCAAGAGCCGCGCGCACCGGGTGCGACGACTCCTGAGCGCGGCCCTGCGCGGGCCAGCACCGGGTGATCAGCCAGCGGAAGGAGGCGCCAGGTGAGCGAGACCGTGAACGGCACCGACGCGGGCCCGCCCGATGTCGATCTGGGCCGGGTGTGGCTCGGGGTGGCGACGCAGGTCTGGCGCCGCCAGCCGAGGTGGACGGAGCGGGCGGCCGGGAGGTTGCTGGGTTCGCCTGGCCTGGCCAGGGCGCTGGTGACGACGCCGTCGCTGCTGCTCGGCTGGCTGATCGCGACGGTCGTGGTGCTGATCGCCGGGGTGCTCGCGACGCTCGGGACCGGCACGCCTTACGTGGCTTTGCTCGCCCCGGCTGTCGCGGCGGCGGGCATCGCGTACGCCTACGGGCCAGGCCTCGACCCGGCCTGGGAGCTGTCGCGGAGCATGGCGGTGAGCGACCGGATGGTGCTGCTGGTGCGCGCCCTGGCCGTGTTCGGCCTGAACGCCGCGCTCGGGCTGGCCGCCTCGGCCGGCTCGGGGGTGGCGGCGGCTGTCACCTTCGGCTGGCTGATGCCGATGACCGCGACGTGCGGCCTGGCGCTTGCCGCGGCAACGCTGGCGCGTTCCGCCAACGTCGGCGTGGCGGCGGGCGCGGCCGGCTGGGCGATCACGGTGCTGGCCGGGCAAGTGGTCACCGGCAGGCTGACCATCGTGATCACCGACTCCTCGCTCGTCCTTCCCTACCTGGCCGTCGCGGCCGGCTGCGCCGCGATCGCCGCGTACGCGACCCGGATCCCGAGAGGAACCTCATGAACGTCGAGCTCACCGACCTGACCAGGCACTTCGGCGGCACCAGGGCGGTGGCCGGGGTGAGCATGCAGGCCGGTCCAGGGGTGTTCGGACTGCTTGGCCCCAACGGCGCGGGCAAGACCACGCTGCTGCGGATGCTGGCCACCGTGATCTCGCCGACGTCGGGCAAGCTCCGGTTGCTCGGCCGCGATCCCAGCGGCTACGGGCCACGCAAGGAGATCCGGCGGCGGCTCGGGTACCTGCCCCAGAACCTCGGCTACTACCCGGGCTTCACGGTTGCTGACTTCGTGGAGTATTTCGCGCTGCTCAAGGACATGCCGCCGGGCCGAGTGCCGCACGCGGTGGCCACCGCTATCGAGCACGTGGAGCTGGGGAACCAGGCTCGCGCGAAGCTGCGCACCCTGTCCGGCGGAATGCTGCGCCGGGCCGGGATCGCACAGGCGATCGTGAACGAGCCCGAGCTGCTGCTGCTCGACGAGCCAACCGCCGGGCTTGACCCTGAGCAGCGGGTGGAGTTCCGCGGCCTGCTGCGCGATCTCGGCCAGCGGGCTACCGTGATCGTCTCCACCCACCTGGTCGAGGACGTGGGCGCCGCCTGCAGCGAGGTGTCGCTGATGGACCAGGGGCGGATCGTGTTCCACGGCACCCCTGCCGAGCTGATCGCGCGGGGCGAGGGCAGCGGGGCGGCGGGCGACGCGCCGCTTGAGCGCGGCTACAGCGCGGTGCTCGCCGCCGCGCGATCAGGCGCGACGGCGCGGACGGGGGGCACCTCATGACTGCCACGACCGGCGCTGAGGTCGGTGTACGGATGCCGCGCACCGTGCGGGTGCGCAGGCTGACCGGCGTCCGGCTGCTGCTTATTGAGCTGCGCCGCAACGCGATGCCGTTGATGCTGCCGCTGATCGCCGCGCTGTTCTGGTTCGACACCTACCGGCCGAGCACGGGCCAGCCGCCGGTTTGGGTGCTGCGCACGTTCTGGAACATGGGCCAAGGGCACACCATCGTCGACTTCGGGCCGTTCGTGGCCGGGGTGGCCGCCTGGATGGGGTCGCGGGACGGCATGCGCGGCACCGCCGACCTGGTGACGGCCACCGCCAGGCCGCGCTGGGCCGCGCAGCTCGCCACCTGGGCGGCGACCGCGATCTGGGCCGTCGGGGCCTACCTGGTCTTCGTCGCCGTGCTGTTCGAGGTCTACGAGCGCCAGGGCGCGGTCGGCTCGCCGCCGTGGTGGTGGGTCGCGGTCGGCGCGACGGCCGTGGCGATGTTCAGCGCTGCCGGGTTCGCTGCCGGGGCATTCTTCCCGAGCCGGTTCTCAGCGCCACTGGCGGCGTTCGGCGGGTTCCTCGCGATGGCGATGTCGTCGCAGACCGGGTTCCGAAGCAGCAGCGGGTGGGCGCTGATCCTGCCGACCAACTCGAACGGCAACTACGGGGCCGACTCAGGAATGCTCTACCCCCTGCTGCCCGATCTCCCGATCGCGCGGGTGATGTTCCTTGGCGGCATTGCCCTCGCGACGCTTGGGCTGGTTGGGCTGCCAGCCCGGGCGGGTGGGCCGTGGCTGCGGCGGCTCGCGGCGCTCGTGATGGCCTGCGGGATGGCGGCGGCCGGGACCGCTGTCGCGCTCGCGACCACCGCCAAGCTGACGCCGGAAGGCATGGTGATCCCCGCATTGCATGACGCGGCCAGCGACCGGCCGGTCAGCTACCAGCCGCTTTGCCGCCAAGCCATGATCGAAGTCTGCGTGAGCCCCGCCTACCGCGGCGACCTGGCACAGGTGACGGCCGCTGTCGGACCGGTCGCCAGTGAGATCGCCGGCCTGCCGGGCGCGCCGGTCCGCGCCACCCAGGCCGCGGTCTACTACACGGCAGGCCAAGGCGCGTCTTCCCCCAGGTCTGGCCAATTCGGGACCATCGGCGGCAATCCGCCGGTGCTCCGATTGCCGCTTGGCGCGCTCGGCCTGGTGGGCGCTTTCGGGCTGGACCCGCAGGACTTCGTCAACCAGGTAAAGCTGGAATTCGTGCACGCGTTCGTGACCGGCGGTACTGGTCAGGGAACGCTGGCGCAGCAGGCAGTGCAGGCGGCTTTGCTCGAACGGGCCGGCGTGCCGTTCGGCACGCAGCCCAAGGAACTCGTCATTGGCGGAATGCCGGCATCGGAGCCTCCGGGCAGTCGCGGCGTACCCAGTTCCGGACCGCCTGGAACGGCGACCGGGCCGGTATACGCCGCGGCCAGGCGGCTCGTCGCCTTGTCGCCCGCCGCCCTGCACGCCTGGCTGGCTGCCCATCTCGCCGCGCTTCGAGCCGGCCAGCTCACCCTGGCGCAACTGCCATGACCGCGACCGAACTGCGAACCCCGGAGCCTGCGTCCGCGTCGGCGCCCTCGGCCAGGCTGGCCGTCACCTCGCTGCGGCTGTCGTGGCTGTACCTGGTCAGCCGCCGGGTCCCAGCCGCCACCGGCCTGATCGCGGCGCTCGGCGTGGTGCTCTGGGCGGCGCTGCACTGGCACTGGTCCATCGTCGGCGGCGCCGCCGCCCGCCAGGTCGTATTCCTGGTGATAGAGACTGGCACCGCGGCGGTGATCGCGGTCACCGCCCACGGCCCGTTCGGCGAGCCGGAACGGGCCACCGGACGCTGGCTGCCCTACCTGCGGCTGGGCGCGGCCATGCTGCTCGCCGCTGCCGCGGTGGGCACGCTGGCGGCAGGCGCGGCCGGCGGTCAGTTGCCTGGCGGCACCGAGGCCATGGCCCGCAACCTCACCGGGATGACAGGCATCGGCCTGCTGTCAGCCGCCGTGCTCGGCGGCGCGTTCGGCTGGGCGGGGCCGATGGCCTACCTGCTGGTCACCGAGGGGGCACTCGCCGGGAGGTGGACGACGCCCTGGATCTGGCCGGCCCGGCCCCCCGCCGACCTCGGCGGCGCGCTCTGCGCCTACGGCGTCTTCGCCGCCGGGATCGTGGTCCTGACCCTGCTCGGCCCCCGCGACGCCAGCCGCACTCAGCCAGCAACCTGACAGCCCGGATTCGAGCGATTATAGGACGAGAAGTAACTCGGCCTATAATGGCCGGAAATGGCGCGTACCGCTGTGCCGACCGATCACGTGATTGCGCGCCAAGGTGCTGGGGCGGGATGTCGCAGTGGGCACACCTGGACCTCGACGTGCTGTTCGAGCGGTCTGGGGATGGTTACCGTGCGCGGGTGGTCCGCTCGCCGGCTGGCGAGGGCCAGGTCGCCGATTTCGGGCTGCCCGTAACGGCGCTGGAACTGGAGAACCTCGCGCTCAAGATCGGCTGGCAGCGCGGCCAGACCCGCAGCCGTCAGCAGGCACCACCAGTCGCCGCGGCCAAGCAGCTCGGCGGGCGGCTGTTCGGCACTGCGTTCGCAGGGACGGTCGGGGAGTGCCTGCGCCGCTCGGCAGAGCGCGCCGCGGATCAGGACGCGTCGCTGCGCATCAGGCTGCGGCTGTCGGCCTGCCCCGAGCTGGCGGACCTGCCCTGGGAACTGCTGTACGACGCTGGCGACGACTGGTTCCTGGCCCTGTCCGGCGCCACGCCGGTGATCAGGCACATGGATCTGCCGGCTCGGGCTCGCGCGGTGCCTGTGACGCTGCCGTTGCAGGTGCTGGCGATCAGGTCCGAGCCCGAAGGAATCCCGGCCCTGGACCTGGCCGCCGAGTGGGAGCAGGTCACCGCCGCGATCGGCGACCTGACCGCGACGGGCGCTGTCGCGGTTACCGAGCTGGCCGAGCCGACGCTCAGGGAACTGCGCCGAGCGCTGGCTGCCGACAAGTTCCACGTCCTGCACTACATGGGCCACGGGATCTTCGACGCCAAGCACGGCGGCGCGCTGGTGTTCACCGACCAGGCCGGGCGCGCCGCCCCGGTCACCGCCGAGAGCCTGGGCGTGCTGCTGCGCGATCACGCAAGCATGCGGCTAGCCATCATCAACGCCTGTGAGGCAGCCCGCGCCGACCCGGCCGACCCGTTCGCCGGGATCGCCGACACGCTCGTCCGTCGTGGCATCCCGGCGGTGATCGCGATGCAGTTCGAGATCAGCGACCAGGCCGCGATCGAGTTCACCCCGGCCCTGTACGGGACCCTGGCCGCCGGCTGGCCGATCGATGTCGCCGTCGCCGAGGCGCGCAAGGCGATCTACGCCATCAGCCCGGTCGAATGGGCCACCCCAGTGCTGTACCTGCGCGCCGACGACGCCCGCCTATTCGACATCACCCAGCCCATGGACTCCGTGCCCGCCAGCGCGCCAGACCCGGCGACCGCAGCCACGCGCCATGCGGACGAGGGCGACCAGCTATTCGAGCAGCACGACTACGCCGCCGCCGAGGCCACCTACCGCCAGGCCATTGCCGCCGACCCTCAGCTCGCCCGCGCGCACGCTGGCCTAGGCGGGGCACTCAACCAGTTGCAGCGGTACACGGAAGCGGAAGCTGCGGCACGCGAGGCGATCCGGCTCGACCCTACCCACGCTCCAGCACAGATCACCCTCGGCATCGCGTTGTTGAATCTGGAGTGCTATCCCGAGGCCGAGGCCGCCTACCGCGAGGCGGTCCGCCTCGACCCAACCGACGCCCAAAAACACACCTCCCTCGGCATCGTGCTGCTCCATCTGCAGCGCTACCCCGAGGCCGAGGCCGCCTACCGCGAGGCGATCTGCCTCGACCCAACCGACGCCCAAGCACACAACTTCCTCGGCATCGTGCTGTACGTTCAGAACCGCGACCCCGAGGCCGAGGCCGCCTATCGCGAGGCACTTCGCCTCGACCCAACCCTGACCGGGGTGCGCGACATGCTCGCCGTGATCGCGCGTCGCGCCAAGCGGTAGGGCGACACTGTCGTCGGCTCGCTGGCGGGAGCCCATGGGGCAGATCACGGCGCGAGTTGGGTGTCGCGGATGGGTGCCTTCACAGCTCCCAGAGTGCGCTCGCGGGCATGGCGCGCAGCTTTGGTCCGAACGGCAGCGTCGTCGTGCCCGTGTAGAGCACGATGCCGGCAAGGAAGTCGTCGCCAAGCTTGCCGGCTAGTCGCCGCAGTCCGTTGAAGTCCTCGGACCTGACAGTCGACGCGGCCTTGACCTCGACGCCGACGACCTGGCTATGCCGGTTCTCAAGCACGGCGTCAACCTCGACCTTGTCGTGGTCGCGGTAGTGGTAGAGCTCGGCGAGCTCATAAGACCAAGTGAGCTGCCTCGCCAACTCGGAGATGACGAAGCCCTCGAGCAGCGGCCCGAACGGGGCGCCAGGACGACGCAGGGTGTGCGCGTCCAAGGCGAGCAGGCGCGCGGCTACCCCGGAGTCGACGAAGATCAGCTTGGGCGTGCCAGTCACGCGCGTTCCGAGGTTGCGCGACCAGCCAGGTATGCGCTTGATCAGGTAGACCGCCTCGAGCAGCCGCAGGTAGCGCGCCACCGTCGGGCGCGAGATCGCCAGCTCCGACTCGAGGCTGCCAGCGGGCACCAGCAGGCTGGATCGCGCGGCCAGCAGCCGGATCAGCATGCTGAGCTGTGGCGCACGTTCGATCTCGGCAAGCTGCCTGACCTCGCGGTCGATGAGGCTCTGCACGTACGCGTCGAGAAAGCGCCCGCGTCGGCGCGGGTCGGTGCGGGCTACCGCTTCAGGAAGGCCGCCGCGCACGACGCGTTCCGCATAGTCGGCACGGGTGACCGCCGACTCGTGACGCAGATCTGGCCCAAGCCGGAACGCGGCGTCGACGAACCCGTCCGGAGTCCGTTCGATCTCTCCTTGCGAAAATGGCCACAGCTCGATCGTCTCCATACGGCCAGGCAAGGTGTCTGGCAGATCTCTCAGCGCCAGCAGTCTCGACGACCCTGTCAGCAGAAACCGCCCCGGGCGCGGGTCCGCGTCCACCGCCACCTTGATGGCCAGCAATAGCTCGGGCACTCGCTGTATCTCGTCGATAATCGTGAGGCCATCGAACGAGACGAACCCCACCGGATCCTCCTGCGCCGCCTGCCGGTCCTGGGGAATGTCAAGATCCCGCCACTCGGTGGCCCGCTGCGCGGCGATCGCGCGCACAAGGGTGCTCTTGCCTGCCTGGCGGGCGCCGTTGACAAGCACCACCCTGGTGTCGGCGAGTGCATCGGCGATGGCCATCGAAGCGTGCCGCGGCACGAAGTCAGGGCGGGACACCCGACGATCATACCTAGCCTGATGTTCGTTTCGCGAGCAGTTGGCTTACGTTTCGCGGCAACTTGTCTTTCGATATGCGACAAGATCATTTTCGATACGCGACAAGATCGCTTGCGAGCCGGCTGGTCGCACCTGGCGCTACGTTCCTTCCGTGACCGGCGCAGGCGCCTCGGTCGCGGCCGGCCGCCTGGCGATGACGTAGCCGGCGGCCAGCGCGATCCACAGCATCTCGATGCCGAGAAAGATCCGCTCGTACAGTCCCCCCGGAGCATGCTTGTGCCCGAACGCGGTGCCAAGCAGCAAGAACGCGGCGGCTCCCGCGATCGACACGCCGAGCAACACGGCGCCGGCGGAACGCCAGTCCGGGTCGGACCGCAGGCTTACGGAGATCAAGATGGCACCGATCGCGACGCAGGGGAACGCGATCAGGGCCAGCACGATGTGCACGGCCCCGCTGCCGTGCACCGGCTGCCCTTCCAGGTCGTCGGCGAAGAACGCGAGCAGCCCCGAGCAAATCGCCCAGGTGACGAGCAGGGCCACCCCCGCACGGGCGCGGCCGTCGAGCCGGGGGGCGCGCGACAACGCGGCGCGCGACAACGCGGCGCGCGATAGGGCGACGGCCACGGCGAGGGACACGGCGCAGCGCAGCAGGAAGTTCAGGTCCATCACCCAGTACCACGGGCCGCGGCCGTAGTCGCTCTCGGCGTTGTATAGCAGGCTGTAGCCGGGCCGCAGGAACTTCAGCAACACGTCAATCGCCACGTAGACGACCACGCCCGCGAGCGCGAACCAGGCCAGGGCCTCGACCCGGACCCGACGGCTACTCTTCGCCTCAAGGACCGCCGTATCCACCGTAACCCCCAGCTTGTCGTCTCGAAGATAGGCAACCAAGTTGCATAACGGCAGTATGCTGGGATCATGCCCGCTTCGTCAAGTGGCCAGTACCCGTTCGGTGACCTCCTGGCGCTGGCGCGCCAGTCGTGGCTCGGCGAGATGGCAGACCGTCTGGCCGAACTGGGCTATCACGACTATCGCCGGAGCGACGCGGCCGTCACTCGGCTGCTGCGGCGAGGGCCGGCCTCGATCGGCCGGCTCGGCACCGTGCTGGGCGTGACCAGGCAGGCAGCTAAGAAGGTCGCCGACGGCCTGCGGCAGCGGGGCTTCGCGACCACCGAGCGCGACCCGCGCGACTCCCGCCAGCACAACGTCATCCTGACCCAGGCCGGCCAGGACTACGCCCAGGCGGTCAGCGAGGTCATCGGGCAGCTCAATCGCGAGGTGAGCGAGCGAGTGAGCCCGGCTCAACTCGCCGCGGCGGACGCGGTCCTGCGCGCCGCCCTGTTCACCGACGGCGCCAGGCGGCGCGCCCAGCGGCTGCCGCCTCCCGCCTGACGCACCCACGGAGCCGGCCTGCCTAACCCGCGAAATCCGATCCGTTGACACCGGCATTGTTCGCTGACCGGGCCGCCAGATCGTTCATCTCCGCCGCGCCCAGCGTCATGCCGATGATCGTCGGCCGCGCATCGATGTGATGTCCGCTCGCGTACGGTAGGCGCTGTGACACACCACAGCAGGCTGAGCGTCGTCGTCATAGACGTCCCGCCGGTCGACCACGACCGCGAGCTTGAGTTCTGGCAAGCGGCCGTTGGCCAGCCACTCACGCAGCTCGAGCGGTTCCCCGAGTACCACGGTGCCGAGCTGGCAGGGTCACGGGGCGAGCTGCTCGTCCAGAGGATCGGGGCAGGACCGGCGCGCATGCACGTGGACATCCACACCGACGACCTGGCTGCCGAGGTCGCCAGGCTGGAGGCGCTCGGCGCGGAACGAGTGGGCGCCGAGCACTCCTGGCAGGTGATGCGCGATCCCGCTGGCCTGCTGTTCTGCGTGGTGCCCGACCTGCCGGGGACCCTCACTGCCGATAACTCCCACCACTGGGACTGACCAGGTCTGGCGCAGTGAAACGGACCGGCAAAATGGGCTATCCGGTCACGACCCCGGGGGCCTGGCGATATGGTGCGGCCTTGACCGAGCCAGATCTGTCCCATGGGTCACTTAGCTATCTCACGTCACAATCTGTCGTGGCCATGACCTAGTGAATGGCGCTTTGGTCCGATCGCTCCGGACCAATGTCACATTCACCAGGCCAACGGGCATCGGAGTGAACGGGATAAAAAGGGTGATGGTGATGAAACGGCGAATGGCCGGGCGATGCCCGGCACCGGGGGTTCCAGGGGGTCGCCCCCCTGGGCAGATACCGCGGCCTGCGGGGAAGGCGACCGAAGGCCGCCGACCAGCAGGCGCCGGCTCGTGGAGGTGGCGGGAATCGAACCCGCGTCCTTCGGTACATCTCCAGGGCTTCTCCGGGCGCAGCCTGCTCTGCTTTCTCAGCCCCGGCGGTCACGCAGGCAAGCCGCCGACGGGCTCAGTCGCTGTTTAGTGTCCCGGGTGGCCCCGCGACCGGGCCAAGCGGTTGATCCTCCTCGTTGACGCCAGGCACCGGGCCGGAGGAACTCCCGGACTGACGGTCTCTAAGCTCGCTTAGGCAGCGAGGGCGAGACTAGTGCGCGATGTGTTGGCACTTATTGGTTGCGGCGACAGGATTTGCGAGGTCATCTCCGCCACCCTCGGCCCGCTTCACCTGGATCAACTACCGAAGTCGAAGCCAGTCACCCCCTATGCAGTTTTCACCGATCATACTCAGCGAGCATGTCTCGGCAAGCCATCGCGAGGCCGCCCTGAGCCGCCCACGCGACCAAGGGAAAACGCCAGCCGTCGCCTCGAGATTCCCGGGCGCAGGCTCGGCCCGCGGCGCTGCGGGTCCAGCGACCGGCAGGAAGACAAGACGCGCTGGAAGACAAGACGCGCTGGAAGACAAGACGCCCGGTGTTCCACACGCCGCCCCCCAACGGCGATGGGCACACCGGGCGTCTCCAGGGTGATGAGAAGCCCCTGCGGACGCTGGCGGTGGCCGAAGATGCGCCCGCAGGGGCTCGACCGGCAGGGTCGGGGCCGGTCCCAATGGTCCAGGCCTCCCCCGAGATGAGGCCCGGCTTCTCATCATGATGGCTGAGCCGCAACCCCCCAAGCGGCAAGTCAGCCTCACTCAGTAAGACGCCACACCGTCACCACATGGTTGCTCGCAGTGACGAGTTCGTCGTGCTCCTGACGCGGACTGGCCGGAGAACCCGCAGTGGCCGCTCTAGCCATGCCCGAACGAGCCAGCCGGAAGGGATGACGCGAACTGACCGGCGACCGAGGCGGCTTGGTCGAAGCTGGCCGAGGTCGAGATGACCAGCACGGTGAAGGCCACGTTCCCGCGGAACCCGACGAACCAGTTCGCATACAGCCCGTGGTGCCTAGCCAGCGGCGTCGAGCCCACTTGCCCGTATATCGTCACGCCAGGGTGATAAGCCGCCCGCGCGGCGCCGGACTTCACGGTTGCCAGCATCAGGCCCTGAAGCTGACTGATGACGCGGCGGCCGAAGGCCACCCGCGCGGGCGGCCTCTGGTTCGCCAGGGTAACCAGCACAGGAGCCGACCAGGTGCCAGACTCGGCCACGCCTGCCGCGAGCGCCATGTCGAGCGGGCTGACTCGAACCGAGCCCGTTCCTATCGCGTCAGCCGCCTTGTTCCCGAGGTTGCCGCCGGGGTTAGAGATGCTGCCGTCGAACGCAAGTGACGGCAGCGGAAGACGCCAGGGCGGGCCGCCGATGCCAAAGCCCCTGGCCGCGGTCATCAGCGCGGACGGGGTCAGCCGCAAGGACAAGTTGGCGAACGCGGTGTCGCAGGCGTGCATGAAGTCGGCGCTGAACCGAGGCGACGAACCGAGCCCGGCCCTGGCGGGAGAATTCGAGAAGGTTTGCCCTCCGACCGGATTGCTCGGCGGGCAACCGATCGAACTGCTGACCACGAACCCGGGTATCCCGCTCAGCGCGGCAGCCGTCGACACGATCGTGAACGTCTGCGCCGGCTGGTACTGCCCGTCGAGCGGGCTAACCGCGGGCAGCCGGCCAGCCCGGTGCGAGGCCACGGCCAAGATCTGGCCGCCACCGGCGCGGGTAGCGACGATCGCCGCGGAATCGGGCAGCCCGGCCAGCGCGCTCTGCGCGGCCGACTGGATGCCGCCTTCGATTGTGGTTCCGATCGGCGTTCCCCGCTGGCCAGGCCAGCGGTGCAGCACCCGCACGAGCCGACCCGCCCGGTCTTGCACGATCACCTCGGTGGTCGGGGTGCCCGCGAGCTGAGCCTGGTACGCCTGCTCAAGGCCGGACTCCCCGACCGTGGTACCTGGCCGGTACGGCTCCCCGGCCTCGGCGATCACCGGGGCCGTCTCCGTCCCGATCTGCCCGGTGATGTCAGGCACGGTGCTGTCGAACAGCCGCTTGCGCGCCGCGATGACCTCAACCCCGCCGATCTTGCTCAACTCACCACGTATCCGCTGGTAGCTGGCCGGAGAGAGCTGAACCAGCCCGAGGAACTCATGCGGTGGCCACGCCTCGATCAGGCCGCGCATCTGGTCGGCGTCCGGCGCGCCCAGGTGGGTGACCCGCGCTAGCGTGGCCGAGGTCGCAGCCGGATGGGTGACCTTGCCTGGCACCACGCCAACCTCGTAGACCCGCGACAACCGGAAAAGAGGCACGCCGGAGGCGTCGAGCAGCGGAGCGCGGCCAGGCATCGTGGTGATCACAGCGAGTCGGTCATGTGGACCAAGCCCTGGTGCGATGACCGAGGGTGACCAGACCACCAGCCAGCCTGAGCCCACCCTGCGCAGCCTGAAATGCCCCTGGTACTGCCAGGGCACCCCGCCGCGGCCGAGGTCCACTGTCGCCTCGAAGTACGCCGTGGCGGTGCTGGCGCCGACGGTGATCGGCCCCATCCCGAGTACCAGGTCCTCGGCGCCGAGTTGCCTGAACGCCGCCCCCAGCGCCTTCCTGACCACGGCCTGCTTGCCGGTTGTCAGGGCGGCCGCGCCGCGGTAGTTCCCAGTCTCCCAGTCGTACAGGAACGTCTTCACGCTCGCCGCCACCGGCGCTCCGGTAGGCCCGACGCTGATCATCCCCGCGATGATCACCACGGCCGCCGCGCAGATCAGCGAAATCGACTTGGTGGTCAGGCGCACACGACCGGACTTGCGTGGCTTCCCGGCTGGACGGGCTGGTGCGGGCGCGCCTGCGGCGGGAGGGGGCGCAGCGGAGTCGGGCGCGGGCATGCCTGCGCCGGGGCCGTGCGCGCCACCGAGGTCAGGCTCTAGCTCGGGCTCGGCCGGCCTAACACCACCGATCGCTGCGGTCGTGACGAAGCGCTGGTCGCCAGATTCCACGGGCGTCGCGACGGCCAGCCCAGACTCTGCTACCCCAGTGCCAGCCGACCCGGAGTCAGCCAGCCCCGCTCTGGCCGAGCCCTGACCCGGCGCATCGGGACTGAGCCGCCCAGCCCGGTGTCGCGCTGAATGACTCCCGCGCTTAGCCATGCCGACCATCAGAGGCCATTGTGCTACCTACTGCGCCGGAAGGCACGCTCGACCTCGCGGGCGGCGTCCCTTCGGGCGAGTTCCTGCCGCTTGTCGTAAGATCTCTTGCCTCGGGCCAAGGCAAGCTCGATCTTGGCCCTGCCATCCCTAAAGTAGAGCGACAGCGGCACCAGCGTCAGTCCGCCTTCCGAAGTGGCGCGGGCTAGCTTGGCGATCTCCTTGCGGTGCAGCAGCAGCTTGCGAATCCGGCGCGGTTCATGGTTCGTCCACGTGCCCAGGCTGTACTCGGGGATGTGCACGCCGTGCAGCCAGACCTCGCCATCGTTGATCATGGCATATCCATCGGCCAGCGACGCGCGCCCGGCTCGCAAGGACTTGACTTCGGTTCCCGTCAGCATCAGGCCAGCCTCCATCACGTCCTCGATCGAGTAGTCGTGCCTGGCCCTCCGATTGCTGGCCACGATCTTCCTGCCCTGCTGCGCGCCCTTGCCCTGCTGCGCCTTCTTGCCCTGCTTACCCTGCGACGCCACGTTATTAAGTCTGGACCCTCAGACCCGCAGGTAACGCCTGAGCGTGAGGAACGAGGTGGCGCCGCATAGCACCAAGGCGATGAACATCGTGATGACCACGACCTCCACCAAGTCCAAGGTGGAGAGCTGCACGGGGAACGTGAAGTACTGCTGGAGGCCGTCCAGGCCGGTCCTCGCGCCGACCAGCAGGCCGACCGCGACCAGCCAGCCGAACAGGCCGGCGATCATCCCCTCCACCAGGAACGGGAGCTGCACGTAGAAGTTCGACGCGCCGACCAGCCGCATGATCGCGGTCTCGCGGCGCCGGTTGAACGCCGACAACCTGATGGTGTTGGCCACGAGCAGGATCGCCGCGATGATCAAGATGATGGCGACCACGATGACCGCGTCCCTCGCGCCGTTGAGCAGCCGGTAGAACTTGGACAAGATCAGGGAGTCGTTGCCGACCGAATCCACGCCCCGCATGCGCGAGACGGCGGCCGTCACCGCTGCCGCATCGGCCTGAGCGTTCTTCAGCTTCACCTCGAACGAAGCCGGGATGTCCTGCTGCGTGGTGTAGCTCAGCAGCACCTGGTCGTCGGAGAACTCCTGCCGGAACTGCGCGTAATCCTGCGCCTGGGTCAGGTACTTGGCGCTGGTCACCTCGTTCTTCAGCGACATCAGCGTCGAGTAGATCTGGGCGCGCTCCGCCGCGGTGGCTGGCCCGTTCTGCACGCACCCCGCGCTGAGCGGGTTGCTGTCGCAAAGGTAGACCGACAGCTGCACCTTGCTCTGCCACAGGTTCCTGGTGTGGTCGACCTGCTTGACAAAGAGCAAGCCGGTGCCGAGCAAGGACAGGCTGATCGCCACGACCACCACCAGGGCCGCCGTCATGGTCAGGTTCCTTCGCAGGCCGACCCAGACCTCGCCAAACACGAACTGCGCACGCATGTCGCTGATCCCTCGGTTATCCCGCCCTGCCGGTGGGGTGCCGGTTAATAAGCCTGGCCGTAAACGCCGCGCGACTGGTCGCGCACCACCTTGCCGTACTCAAGCTCGATGACGCGCTTGCGCATGGAGTCGACGATGGCAGCGTCGTGCGTGGCCATGACGACCGTGGTGCCTGTCCTGTTGATCCGATCGAGGACCTTCATGATCCCGATCGAGGTCGCCGGGTCGATGTTTCCTGTCGGCTCGTCGGCCAGGAGGATCATCGGGCGGTTGACGAACGCCCGGGCCATCGCGACACGCTGCTGCTCGCCGCCGGAAAGCTCGTCCGGCATCCGATCGCCCTTGCCCTCTAGCCCGACCAAGTCGATCACCTCGGGAACGACCTTGCGGATGAAGCGCCTCGGCTTGCCGATGACCTCTAGGGCGAACGCGATGTTCTGGTAGACGTTCTTGGCTGGCAACAGCCTGAAGTCCTGGAAGACGCAACCGATCCGGCGGCGCAACTGCGGCACCTTCCAGTTGGTCAGGCGCGCGAGGTCCCGGCCCGCGACGTAGATCCGGCCTTCGGATGGTCGCTCCTCCCGCAGGATCAGCCGCAGGAACGTCGACTTGCCCGATCCCGATGGCCCGACCAGGAAGACGAACTCGCCCTTCTCAACGTCGAGGTTGACGCTCTCCAGGGCAGGACGGCTCTGATTCGGGTACGTCTTGGTGACGCTTTCGAAGTGAATCACAGGCCCATCACAGCACTCTACGACGACTACGCGCCGGGGTTCCGGTCCAACCCGGCCGGGGTAGGAGTTCAACCCGGTCTGGTCACGGGACAGTCTAGGGGGGAAACTAGGTTAGAACGTCCAACATTGTCGAAGTGACCGCGCGGCGCGGCCTTGGGGTCCAGGGCAGCCCGTCAGGACCGGATAGGCTCGATGGAGGGTCCGGACGAGCTTCTCGCGAGCCGAGGACGCCGCGCCCGGCCAGAGACCGAATAGCCTGGAGGCACCCATCATGAGCTGCGAGCACCTGATTTGCGCCCAGTGCGCCGGGCCGGTCGCAGATGGCCGGTGCCCGGTATGCCGGGCGGCCCGGTCCGACCTGCACCACCACCACTCACACGGCCTGAGCATCCCCTACGTGCTGGCGATCTTGCTGCTCATCGCGGCCGTGATGCTCGCCATCCAGCACCTGGGCTAGGGCGCCTACAGCCCCTGGGTCCGCAGCCAGCGGATCTCCGCGTCGATGAAGTCGTCGATCTCGCCGTCCATGACGGCGGCCGTGTTTCCTGTCTCGACGCCGGTACGCAGGTCCTTGATGTTCTGATAAGGGTGCATCACGTAGTTGCGGATCTGGGTGCCCCAGCTTCGCCTGGACTCACCGCGCAGCTCGCTGAGCTTCGCTGCCTGCTCCTCGCGCTTACGCTCGAGCAGCTTGGCCTGCAGGACGGCCATTGCGCTGGCCCTGTTCTGGATCTGGCTCCGCTCGTTCTGGCAGGAGACCACTATCCCGGTCGGCAAGTGGGTGATCCGCACGGCGGAGTCCGTGGTGTTCACGCCCTGCCCGCCTGGGCCGCTTGACCGGTAGACATCGATCCGCAGCTCGTCATCGGGAATGTCGATGTGGTCGGCCTGTGCGACCACGGGAAGCACGTCCACGCCGGCGAACGCGGTCTGCCTGCGGCCCTGGTTGTCGTACTTCGAGATCCGTACCATCCGGTGCGTGCCGTGCTCGCCCCGGAGCGTGCCGTAGGCGTACGGCGCCTTGACGGCGAACGTCGTCGACTTGATGCCGGCCTCCTCCGCATACGACGTGTCGTAGATCTCGGTCGGGTAGCCGTGCCGCTCAGCCCAGCGCAGGTAGATGCGCTGCAAGCCCTCGGCCCAGTCAGCCGCGTCGGCCCCGCCCGCCTGCGCGTTAATCGAGATCAGCGCCTCACGCGAGTCGTACTCGCCGGACATGAGCGTCCTGACCTCTAGCTGGTCGACCTGGCTCCGCACCGCGGCGAGCTCGCTGAGCGCCTCTTGCATGCTCTGCTCGTCGGTCTCGTCTTCAAGCAGCTCGAACATGACGGCGAGATCCTCGAGCCTGCGATGCAGCGTCTCAAGCCTGGCCAACTCGGCGTCGAGGTAAGACAGCCGCCTGGTCACCGCCTGAGCATTCTCCTGGTCCTCCCAGAGCGTCGGATCGGAAGCGCGCTCACGCAGGCCATCCGCCTCTTTCCGCATCCCCTCGGTGTCGAGGACCTCTTCGATGCCTGCGAGCTTCGACGATAGTTCCGATATCTCGCCTGCATAGTCCGTCGTCGCCATGGCAGAAGCCTACGCGAGAACCAGGGCGGCCAGTCCGTGCCGCTGCCCGGCCGCACACGGGTCCCTGGCCTTCAGGCTCGGGTTGCGGTTAACTTATGCTGACGCCACGAAATTGGCTAACCTATTGCTTATGCAAAGTTGCCGGAGTTGTCGAGTCTTCGGGCGCTTCGTGACCGCGTCGGCTGCGGTATTGCTCACGCTACTCGCGCTCTCAGCCTGCACGTCAGGTGGCCACTCAAGCACGGCGCCGCCATCCTCAGCTCAGCTCACCCCTGCGCAGGCGCGTGCGGCTTTCGCCCACTTCGTTCCCGCGTTCAAGTCAGCAAAGGACGCCGGCGACCAACAGGCCGAACTGAACCTCGTCACCGGCGCGGAACTCCCCGCTGTGGAGCACCTGCCAAGTGAGGCGCTCGGGCTGGCCATCTCCACACTGACAGACGAGCGGTTCTACGTGCCCAGGCTTACGGGCTACCCGCGCTGGTTCTTCGTCACAGCGAACACTCCGGTCAGCGGCGAGAAATTCTTCTTCGTACTGGTGCAGGCAGCGGCCGGAGCCAGCTGGCGGGACGGGACAGAGCTGTACCAGCTACCGGGATACCCGTCCGTGTTGCCCAATCTCAGTGACGTGCGGCTCACGCACGGTTATGCCACCGCCGTGTCGGTCACCGACCTATCGCTGACGAAGCCGCCTGGCGAGCTTTCCGCCGGATTCTCCGCCTATTACGACGCCGCGATGAGCAAACCCAACACCGCGCCACCGGCTGGATATTCGAGCTCGCTCGCGACGCAAGTGCGCGCATCCATCCGGGTGGCGCCGCGGTACGGCTGGCGAGTGATTGACCAGCTAAGGCCGGCTAGCTTCCCCGTCTACGCGCTGCGCCTGGCGAACGGCGGCGCCGCGGTCGTCTACGCAACTAGCGAGACCTTTGGCTGGCAGGCGATATCGGCGCACGCCAGCCTGCACGCTCCACAGTCAGCGGTCAACTTGGGCGCGGTCCCCGATCCCTTCACGCTCGGCCACCTGAAGGTCACGACGGCCCAGTTGGGACTGCGCCTTCTGTACCAGCTGACCGACGAGCACCTGGCCATCGACCCGGCTGGCCCCGGCGGCACCGTGACAGACTTTTTCAACGGCAAGACATACTCGATCACCAAGAGCTGAGCCAAGGCCTAACCCAAGGCCTGACCGGGCAGGCCCACGCCAGCCAGGAACCCAGGGCCTGCCCGCCCGGCTCAGGCAGGCAGCGTGCTGGTCGAGACCAGGGTGCGGATCGCCCTGACGGCGACCGAGAGCGTGGACACCGTGAAGGCGTCGCTCTCCCAGATCTCCACCAAGGTCTGCGCGGCCCGGCCAACCGCCGCCTCGTTCCTCGCCACCCAGGAGGCGAGGCGCTCCTCGGGCAATCCGCCCTCGGTCACCGTGAGCACGTCCCTGGCCAGGGACGCGTGCGCGGTGTATAGGTCATCGCGCAGCGCGTTCCTGGCCATCGTGTTCCACCTGTCGTCCCTCGGCAGCGCGGTGATCCGGTCGCGGAGCCTGCTGATCTGGAGGCGGTCGGCCAGGTCGAAGTACACCTCGGCCGTCTCCTCGACCGGCCGGCCAGACTTGGCCGCGGTCTCGACGATGTCGAACGCGGAGTACGCGGGCACCATCGCGGCGATCCTGTCGGCCAGCTCGTCAGGGAATCCCCGGCTCACGAACGCCTCGCGGCGCTCCTCGAAGCCGGCCAGGTCCATCCCGGTCAGCAGCTTAGGCAAGCCCATGGCGACCGTCATCACGCCATCGGCGAAGAAGTCGATGGTCGCCTGGATGTTGAACGGCGGCCGCCGGAAGTTCAGCAGCCACCTGGTGGCCCGCTCGGTCAGCTTGCGGCCTTCGAGCAGCGCCAGGGTCTGCGCGGAGGTCCCCACGCGGCCGTCAAGCGACGCGAGCTGCTGCCAGAAGCCGGGCATGTCGAATACCTCGCGGGCGACCAGCCAGGCTTCGGTGATGTGCGGCACCGACGCGCCGGTCTCCTCGTTCAGCCGGAACGCAAACGTGATGCCTGATCTATCCACCATTTCGTTGATCACCATGGTGGTGATGATCTCCCGGTGCAGCCGGTGGCCGGTCATCCGCGGCGCGTACCTGGCCTGCAGCGCCGCAGGGAAGTAGTCGCTCAGCACCCGGCGCAGGTAAGGGTCATCGGGCACCTCCGAGCCGAGCACATCCTCCGCCGCCGCGATCTTCGTGTGCGCGAGCAGCACGGAGAACTCCGGCAGGGTCAGCCCGGCGTTGGTCGCGCGCCGCTCGGCGATGTCCTTGTCGGCTGGCAGGACGTCTAGCTGACGCCTGATCCGGCCCTCTCGCTCTAGCTTCCTGATGTACCTGGCGTGCACGTGCAGCATCTGCGCGGCCTGTGCCCGCGAGGCCGCGAGCGCCCTGTTCTGGTGGTAGTTGTGGGCGAGCACGAGCTTGCCGACCTCGACGGTCATCGTCTGGAGCAGCTCGTCGCGGCCCGCGACCGTCAGCTCGCCGTCCCTGACCACCTGATCGAGCAAGATCTTGATGTTGACCTCGTGGTCAGAGGTGTCCACGCCGGCGGAGTTGTCGATGAAGTCGGTGTTGACCAGGCCGCCGCCGAGCGCGTACTCGATCCTGGCCTCCTGGGTGAGGCCGAGGTTGCCGCCCTCGCCCACCACCTTGGCCCGAAGCTGCGTGGCGTTGATCCTTACCCCGTCGTTGGACCTGTCCCCGGCATCGGCGTGGGGCTGGAAGCTGGCCTTGACGTAGGTGCCGACGCCACCGTTCCAGAGCAGGTCGACGGGCGCGGCGAGGATCGCCGTGATGACCTGGTCGGGTGCCAGCGACGTCACGGATTCGTCGAGCCCGAGCGCGACCTGGCACTGCGGCGAGATCGGCACCGACTTCGCCGACCTCGGCCAGACGCCACCGCCCGCCGAGATCAAGCTGGTGTTGTAGTCCGCCCACGACGACCTCGGCAGCTGGAACAGGCGGCTCCGCTCGGCGAAGCTGGTCAGCGCGTCAGGGCTGGGGTCGATGAACACGTGCCGGTGGTCGAACGCGGCGACCAGCTTGATGTGCCTGGACAGCAACATCCCGTTGCCGAACACGTCGCCCGACATGTCGCCGATCCCGGCGACGGTAAAGTCCTTCGCGTTGACGTCGAGGCCGCGGGTACGGAAGTGGAACGCGACGGACTCCCAGGCGCCGCGCGCGGTGATGCCCATCTTCTTGTGGTCGTAGCCGGCCGACCCGCCAGACGCGAACGCGTCGCCAAGCCAGAACCCCCGGCTCAGCGCGATCTCGTTGGCCGTGTCGGAGAACGTCGCCGTGCCCTTGTCGGCGGCCACCACCAGGTACGGGTCATCGCCATCGTGCCTGACTACCCGGTCAGGAGCGATGACCTGCCCGGTCACCAGGTTGTCCGTCACGTCGAGCATGGCGCTGATGAACATCCGGTAGCAGGCGAGCACCTCGGCCGCGTGCGCCTCGCGATCGGCCGGGTCGGGTAGCTGCTTGCACACGAAGCCGCCCTTGGCGCCGGACGGGACGATGACCGAGTTCTTGACCTCCTGCGCCTTGGCCAGCCCGAGTATCTCGGTGCGGAAGTCCTCGCGCCGGTCGGACCAGCGCAGCCCGCCGCGCGCGACTCCGGCGAACCGCAGGTGCACCCCTTCGAACCTGGGTGCGTACACGAACATCTCGAACCTTGGCCGCGGCGCGGGCAGGTCGGGCACCTTGGCCGCGTTGAGCTTGAACACCAGGTACGGCGCCCGGTCGCGGTTCTCGGGGTAGGCACGGAAGTAGTTCGTCCGCATCGTCGCGACGATCAAGCCGAGGTACGCGCGAAGGATGCGGTCCTCGTCGAGGCTGGCCACATCATCGAGCCCGCCAGTGATCTCCTCGATCAGCGCGTCGCTCAGCTCGTCGACCTCGCCGGCGCCGCGATCTGGGTCGAACCTGGACTCGAACAGCCGGATGAGCTGCCTGGTGATCACCTGATTCGATCGCAGCACCTGCGCGATGTAGTCCTGGCTGAACGTAGTCCCCGCCTGCCTCAGGTACTTGGCGTAGGCGCGCAGGACCACCACCTGACGCCAGGTCAGGCCCGCGTCGAGCACGAGCGAGTTGAACGAGTCATCCTCGATCTCGCCACGCCACAGGGCCGTGAACGCTCCCTGGAGCTGGTCGGCCACCGATTCGAGCTCCACCGCCGCCTGACTGGGCCGGCCGCTCGGCCCGACGACCGTCGCGCTCTGCCTGCGCAGCCCGAAGTCGTAGATCCAGAACGCCCTGCCAACCCGGGGGACCGACCCCCCGGGCCCCCCCGCCGTGCCAACCCGGGGGGCCGATCCCCCCGAACCCCCCGCCGTGCCAACCCTGGGCGCCGGCCCCCCTGGCCGGCCCGCAGGGGCGTCGAACTGGTACGGGTGCTCGTCGACGACCTCGACGCCCATGTGCTGGAGCCGCGGCAGCACGTCGGTCAGCGTGATCGGCGAGCCGGTCTTGTGTATGGTCAGCCGCCAGACCCGCCGGATCGGCGCCACGTCCGCCGCGGCCGGGTCGAATTCGATCGGAACGCCACCGGCGTAGCCCGCCGACTCCCACAGCTCGCACGACATGTCCTCGCCGGACTCGCGCATCTGCTTGATCTTGGCCAGGTCGGAGATCGCCGCCGAAGCTGGCACGTCCGCCTTGTAGGTGTCCGAGATCGAGCTGCCGAACTCGGCGACCAGCGCCCGCCCGGCTTCCTCGCCAAGCTGGCTGACGGCCTCGCGCACCAGGTCGTCGTCCCACGACCTGGCTGCGGCGGCTACCGCCTGCTCGAGAACGTCCCGGTCGGCATCGATGAGATCGTGCCCGCGCTCGGGCCTGATCACGATGTGCAGCTTGGCGATCGGGGTCTCGTCGATGACAGCGCTGTATTCGAGCTGCGTGCCCCCGAGCGCCTTGGTCAGCACCTCGGAGATGCCCAGCCTGACCTTGGTGTTGTACCGGTCCCTGGACAGGTAGACCAGGCAGGAAACGTACCGGCCGAAGACGTCCTTGCGCAGGAAGAGCCTGGTTTGCATGCGCTCGCGCAGCTTGAGCACCTCGGTAGCGACGCTGGCGAGCTCGTCGACCGGCGTGGAGAACAGCTCCTCGCGCGGGTAGACCTCGAGGAACTCGGCCACGTCCCGGCCATCATGGCTGTCGGCGAGCACGCCTCCGGCCGAGAGCACCTCAGGCAGCTTGCGCCGCAAGATCGGGATCATGGTGATGCTCTCGGTGTAGGCCATGTGGTTGTACAAGCCGAGGAAGCGGTACTCGCCGATTACCTTGCCGAGCGCCGACAGCTTCTTGACGCCCACGTAGTCCAGGTACGAGGGCCTGTGCACGGTCGCCCGCGAATTCGCCTTGGTGACGATCAGCCTGTGGCGCGCGTCGGTCGCGAGCTTCCTGGCTTCGGCCGACAGCCCGCTGAGCGGCGTCGAGCCTGGCCGGTCGTGCCGCAAGATGCCAAGGCCGGTGCCAGGCACGCCGCGCAGTACCTGCTCGCCGTCCGCGCTGACGAGCGCGTACTCCCGGTAGCCGAGGAAGGTGAAGTGCCCGTCGACCAGCCAGCGCAGCAACTCCTCGATTTCCGACGGTGTCTCGGCTGGGCTGGCGGGCACGACCCACCCGGCCGAACGCGGGCCGCCGCCAGAGGTCGACCCGGACACCGCATCCTCTTCCGAGTCGGGCTCGTTGCCGCCGCCGGGCGGCTCCCTGAGCTCCTCGGCCAGCCGCAGCGCCGCGGCGCGCATCTTCGGGTAGTCCTCGACGGCCAGCCGCACGTCACCGAGCGCCTGCTCAAGGTCGGCGGCGATCTCCTCGCCCTTGCCCTCGGCGAGCCTGATCACCTCGAGGTGCGACCACGACTCGGTGATCTGGTCGGGCGCGCCTTGGCGGCCGGGTATGCGCGGCCGCTCCAGCGGTCGTACCCCCTCGACCGGATGCATCACCTCATGCAACGCGCCGGACAAGTCCCTGCGCACCAGCAGTTGCGGGTGGACCACCAGGTCGGCGCTGATGCCGTGGCTGGCCAGCGTCATCGTCATCGTGTCCACAAGGAACGGCATGTCGTCGGTCACCACGTCGATCACGTCGTGACCGGCCAGCAACGCCGTGTTGTCGCCCGGCCTGACCCGCACAAGCGCCCGGCCCTGGGGCCGGCTGGCGGCCATCCGCGCCTGCTCGGCCGCCGTCGACCCGACTCGGGAGGCACCGGCGCTGATCAGGTCGGCCGTGTCCACGTGCCGGTAGTAAGCGCGCAGGTAGTTGAGCTTATGACCAACGCTCACGTCAGGCCCGATCCGGGTCGCCGCCTCGGCGAGCAGCGACTGCCTGGCCGCGCCCTGATTCTCCGACATGTGTCTGCTCCTTGCGCCCTAGAGCTTGTCCCGAAGTTCCCAAAGCAATGGGTAATAACGCAATGGCACCCGACGATGCAGGTACGGCGCCCCGGTCGAGCCACCCGTGCCCGACTTCGTGCCGATCTGGCGCTCGACCATCTGCACGTGCCTGGCCCGCCACAGCGCCGCGACCTCGTCGTGCGTGAGCAGGCTCTCGGCAAGCTCCCAGAGGTCGTCGTGGCCTGCCCGGTCCCTGGCGATGATCTGCAACGACTCCCTGATGTCCGCCTCGCAGCCGGTGGCCAGGCCGCGGCGGCGCAGCAAGCCAAGGTAAGAATCCCAGAGCGAGGGCTCGGCCATGCGGCGGGTCAACCGCTCGCGCTCGGACCCGGTCAGCCCGCGGAACCGCGCTATGAACCGCTCATCCTTGGCCCCGGACAAGAACTCTAGCTCCCTGAACTGCACCGATTGCAAGCCGCTCGCAGGCGCGAGCGCGGCGCGGAACTCAAGGAAGTCCTGCGGCGTCATGGTCTCGATCACGTCGACCTGGCTGACGAGCAACCGCTCGATCACGTGCGCGCGCGCCATCAGGTGCTTGGCCAGCCACGTCTGGTCGCCGTCCATCGCGTCGCGCGCGGCGATGAGCTCGTGCAGAAGCTGCTTGAACCACAGCTCGTAAACCTGATGCACGGTGATGAACAACAGCTCGTCGTGGGCCGGGGGATCGACCAGGGGCACCTGCTGAGCCAGCAACTCGGGCAGGCGCAGGTACGTGCCGTAGGTCAGCCGCCCGCCTTCTTCACCGAAGTTACGCCCCGTGTGCGCTGACACCGCGCTTCAGCCCCCCTGCACGAAGTACCCGAGCACCTCGGGATTGGCCAGCGAATCTGGGTCGGCCGCCGCGCTGACCGGCGTGCCGGTGAGGATCTTGCGCACCGGGATCTCGAGCTTCTTCCCCGACAGCGTCTTCGGCACGGCGGGCACCTGGTGGATCTCGTCGGGCACGTGCCGCGGCGAGAGCGCCTCGCGCAGCCGCCCGCGGATCTTCGCCCGCAGCTCGTCATCGAGGCTCAGCCCCGGCGCCAGCACCAGGTAAAGCATCAGACGGCCGTCAGCGCCTATACCGCCCGTGTCGATGATCAGGCTGTCGGTCACCTCGGGCAGCTCCTCCACTACCCGGTAAAACTCAGAGGTCCCCATCCGCACGCCGCCCCGGTTCAAGGTCGCGTCGGATCGCCCGTAGATGACGCAGCCGCCGTCTGGCAGGATCATGATCCAGTCGCCATGCCGCCACACGCCGGGGAACTCAGCGAAGTAGCTCGCCCGGTACCGCTGCTTATCCTCATCACCCCAGAAGCCGACCGGCATGGACGGCATCGGCCGGGTCAGCACGAGCTCGCCCACCTCGCCGATCACCGGCTTGCCCGCCTCGCTGAACGCCTCGACCTTGGCCCCGAGGCAAGGCCCGGCGATGATGCCCCGCCGGACCGGCAGCAGCGGGCAAGGGCCGACGAATCCGGTGCATACGTCCGTTCCGCCGGAAAATGACCCCAGCGTCAAACCCGAGGGCTCTGTGATCGTGGCGACCGCGTCGTAGACCCAGTCGAACGCCTCAGGCGGCAGCGGTGAGCCGGTCGATCCGATCCCGCGCAGCCTGGACAGGTCGTGCTCGGCGCCAGGGCGCAGGCCGGCCTTCATGCAGGCGACCAGGTACGGCGCCCCGACGCCGAAGTACGTGACGCCGGCCTGGGCGGCGAGCCGCCAGAGCGCGTCGGTCCCCTGATGGGTGGCGCTGCCGTCGTAGCAGACCACGCTCACACCCGCCAGCAGCCCGCCTACCAGGTAGTTCCACATCATCCAGCCGGTCGTGGTGTGCCAGAAGAACACGTCACCTGGACCGAGGTCCTGGTGCAGGCAGATCGCCTTGAGGTGCTCGAGCACGATCCCGCCGTGCCCGTGCACTATCGGCTTCGGCAGGCCGGTCGTACCTGACGAGTAGAGCACCCAGAGCGGGTGCTCGAACGGCACGTCGTCGTATTCGAGGCTTCCGGCGTCCTCCTCGTCCGCGGGGTCATCCCAGGCAACGGCGGGCACCGGCAGGCCGAAGTGCCCGCCAATGGCGCCGATGTAGTCCACCGTGATGACGCTGCGCAGGCCAGGCAGCGCGGCGGCGATGGTCGCGACCTCTGGCCGCCGGTCGAACGTCTTCCCGCCATAGACGTAGCCGTCGACGGCGATCAGCACCTTCGGCGACACCTGGGTGAACCTGTCGATCACGGCAGGAGCGCCGAAGTCCGGTGAGCACGAGGTCCAGATCGCGCCGAGGCTGGCGGTCGCCAGCAGGCCGATCAGCGCCTGCGGCGAGTTGGGGAGGTAGGCAGCGACCCGGTCGCCGCGGCCAACCCCGAGCCCGGCGAGCACGGCCCGGACCTTCGCTACCTGCCGCTCGAGCTCGCCATAGCTCAGGCGGCCGCTGTGCCCAGCCTCGGACAGGTAGATCACGGCCGTCCGGCTCGGGTCGGTTCGCGCCGTTCGCAGCGCGTTGCGCGCGTAGTTCATGGTCGTGCCTGCGAACCAGTTCACCTCCGGCATCGGACCGCCGGTGAGCACCGCGTCGCCGGCCCGCGAGCCGAGCACATCGAAGTAGTCCCAGATCGAGGTCCAGAAGTCAGCCGTCTGGGTAACCGACCACCGCCACAGCTGGTCGTAGCCGTCGACCACGACGCCGCTGTGATCGCCGATCCAGCGCGCGTAGTCGGAGATCCTGGCGCGCTCGATCGCGTCCGGGCTCGGCACCTGAAGGATCGCGCCATACCCGCGCCCCGCGGCGGAATCTTGCGCCTGCTGCATCGAGCGTTCCGCCCCCTTATGAACCTTGGACAGCATCGTCGGGTCGTCGTTGACCTGACTTTTTATACCAGTATGAGCTTTTCGGCTAACGCCGGGCGGTCGCCCCCCGGGACGGTCTGCCGGAATTCAGCCGACCCGCCGATCATCCCGCTGATAACGGCGTAGCGCCACTACCGCCCAGATCGCCTCCACCGCACCGAACGGCCACGCACCGGACAAGAAGCCGTAGCTGCTTGCGAGCGCGCACCCGATGGCGAAGGCGAGCACGTAGCGCCGATGCCTGCGTTCCAGCGCGTACATGGCCATCATGAACGCCAAGGCGAGCACACCATACAGGGTCAGGCCCATCTTCCCGCTCACCTCCGGGGCGCTTTAGGGCGCCGCCTTCCCTCGTCGCAAACACCGCTCCTCAGTCCAGGCGGCGCCGCGCCCCTGCGGCTCGCTCGCGCGCTCTCGCCTCCGGCTCCGCCTTTGGCTCGATCGCGCAGGTCTTCCCGCTTGCTTACCTGTTGACGGCGGCGACGACCCGGCCGGTGTCGACTAGGTCGTGGAGCACGGGATCGGCGCCGGCCTGGATCAGCTCGCTGACCGTCGACCGGCCGCTCGCGACGCCGATGCACCGCACGCCGCCGACCTTCGCCGCCGCGACGTCCCTGACGGAGTCGGCCACGTAGACCGAGTCGCTCGGGGCGAGCTGCACGCCGTACTTCTCCGAAGCCAGCGCCAGGGATCGCACGAT
>JASIBM010000178.1 GCA_030045175.1 Streptosporangiaceae bacterium
CTGCCAGACGATCTTGAGTTCGTCCGGCGGCATCAGCAGCTCTTCCTTGCGGGTGCCGGACGCGTCGACGTCGATGGCAGGGAAGATCCGCTTGTCGGCAAGCTCCCTGCGCAGCCGCAGTTCCATGTTGCCTGTGCCCTTGAACTCCTCGAAGATGACCTCGTCGGCGCGGGAACCGGTTTCTATCAGAGCCGTGACCAAGATCGTGAGCGATCCGCCGTTCTCGATGTTGCGCGCCGCGCCGAAGAACCGCTTCGGCGGGTAGAGCGCGGTCGAGTCGACGCCGCCGGACATGATCCGGCCACTCGCCGGAGCGGCCAGGTTGTAGGCCCGGCCGAGCCTGGTGATCGAGTCGAGCAGCACCACGACGTCGTGACCCATCTCGACGAGCCGCTTGGCCCGCTCGATGGCGAGCTCGGCGACCATCGTGTGGTCCTCGGCCGGCCGGTCGAAGGTCGAGTGGATGACCTCGCCCTTGACCGAGCGCTGCATGTCGGTGACTTCCTCAGGCCGCTCGTCCACAAGCACGACCATCAGATGGCACTCGGGATTGTTCTTGGTGATCGCGTTCGCGATCGCCTGCAAGATCATCGTCTTGCCTGCCTTAGGCGGCGAGACGATCAGCCCGCGCTGCCCCTTCCCGATCGGGCACATCAGGTCCATGATCCTGGTGGTCATGATCGTCGGGTCGGTCTCCAGCCGCAGCCGCTGCTCCGGATAGAGCGGGACGAGCTTGGAGAACTCCGCGCGGCTCCGCGACTCCTCCGGGTCGAGCCCGTTGACCTTGTCGAGCCGGACCAGGGCGTTGAACTTCTCCCGCCGCTCACCTTCGCGCGGCTGGCGGATCGCACCCTCGATCACGTCCCCCTTGCGCAGGCCGTACCTGCGGACCTGGGACAGCGAGACGTACACGTCGTTCGCTCCAGGCAAGTAGCCGGTCGTGCGCACGAAGCCGTAGTTGTCAAGCACATCGAGGATCCCGGCGATCGGGATGAGCACGTCGTCCTCGGCGATCACGGGCTCGTTGTCGCCACCGCCGCGCTCGCGGCGCCGGTTGCCACCCTGCTGGTTCCTGTTGCGGAACCTGTCGCGGTCACGGCTGCGGCGGCTCTGGCCGCCGGAGTCGTCGTCGCGCCCGCCTTGGTCCCGGTAGCCCTGCTGATCGCCCCGGCCCTGCTGGTCACCACGACCGGCCTGGTCACCACGACCCTGCTGGTCACCACGTCCGGCCTGGTCACCACGTCCCTGCTGGTCACCACGTCCGGCCTGGTCACCACGGCCCTGGTCGGCACGCCCAGCCGACACCACATCACGCGCCTGCTCGGCACCGTCTGCACCAGCACGACCCTGCTCGGCGCCCCGGCCGTTGCTCGTCCGGCCACGCCTGTCGCCTCGCTGGCCATCCCGGCGAGATCCGGGCTCGCCACCCTGGCCTGCGCCGCGGGGCGCCTCCGCAACCTCGCCGTCCTGACCGGTCGGCCCGTCGGCCACCGGACCGGCATCGGAGGCCGGTTCAGCGCCCCTGCTGGCGTCGCCCACCAGGTCCAGCCTGGCCCCGTCAGTCTCCTCGGCGCCGAGCCTGCCGTCTATGCCGAGGCTGACCTCGGCGTTGTCGCTTACCTCGGCCCCGTGACCAGCCTCGACCTGGTCAGCCTCATGCCTGCGGCCTGCCTCAGAGCTGACCCCTTCGCCGAGCACCGCGCTGCCAGCTTCTGCGCCGAGACCGCCGTCGGCAACATTGCCAGGCTGGACCATCACCGATTCACTGACCGGATGCGGGCTCTCACCGAACTCGCCTGTGTATTCACTGACCATGCTGAGCTGCCCTGACTCTTGTGATTCCATGGCGTCCTGCTCAAAGGGGCGGTTGGTGCCGGCTCCCGCAGGCACGGTCCGCTGGACTGAATTTCCGTTTACCTGGCTCTGATCGCTACGATCGGCCCGAGCTGACCTACTCGGCACCGCCGCGTCGTCAGCATCCGAAACCGCTGGGGATCGGTCACCTGCCGGCCCACCGGTGACCTGCTCAGCATCTTCTCCATGACCTCCACCGTCGGCGACGCCGACCCGCTGACGCTCTTCGATCGCGGCAACGAGCTGGCCCTTGCGCATCCGACCGGTTCCAGAGATGCCGAGCGATTGCGCGAGTCGCTGCAATTCCGGCAGCAGCATCGCGGTCAAGCGGCCAGCTCCCGCGCTTCGCTCGGTGCCGTCGGCGACCTGACCACCAGGCCAGGAGCGTACCGCGCCGTCCGTTCCGAGGGAAGACCCCGCCGCGGGGGCCTGCGGGGCGGCGTCGCGGTCGGCGGCCTCATCGCCGGCAGCCGATGCCTGCCCGGAGCTGGGGAACAAGTTGGTCGATTCAGTAGCAGAGGTCACAAGGATCCTTCCAAGGTGCGGGACCACCGGGTAGCGACCGCTGCCCGCCCACCGCCAACGCGGCTCCCGCTATAGCTGCCGCCCTGATTTGTCAGGCCGGTTGTTTTGCATCCCGCCATTGCTGGGTTCACGCGCGTGCCACCGACGATCGCACACGTCATCCAGTCGCGCCGCGAGCCGAGTCCATGGAGGCTTTGAACATCTCCCGACGGATGGATGTCACCGAAAGCAACCCGCCACCGCCGGCAACCAAGTCCACGCGCGCGTCGACCCGGCGTGCGCCGCCCTGGCGGAATGCGGATACGCACCTTGCCCCTGGACGGGGCATCTGGTGCCTCGCCCAGTCTAACACCAACTCCGGTCACGGCATTCCTTCTGAACCTCTGGCCGCGCCGGCGCGCTGCCGGTGCGAAGGTGACCAGCCAGGGACGATGTCGAAACCTGCGAACACACGACTCCGGGGTTGCTCTGGCCAGCCGACTGCAAGATGGGGGTGCCGCCCGCTGATCCTGGGGTTGAGCTACGCCGAGATCGTCGACGCCTTGGGGGCTTACACGCGTTGCGATACCCGCTGCGACAACGCTTGAACCTCGGACCCGCAAATCGGCTCAGACGCGATCCGGCGCGCTGACGCCGAGGAGGGCAAGGCCGGCCGCCAGGATCGCCCGCGCGGCATCCGCGAGCTCCAGCCGGGCACCAGCCAGCGACCGGTCGCCTGCACCCGGGGCGCCGCGACCGCGCAGCGGCAGCGCCGGGCATTCTTCCCTGCACTGCAGCCACGCCGCGGCCACGGACTCCAGGCACGCGGTGAGGCCGGCTGGGCGGTGCAGCCTGGCGGCGGAGGCGACACGTTCTGGGAGCCAGGACAGCGCGTCGAGCAGTCGCAACTCTGGCGCGGCTGACGTGAGCACGGACGGCGCTTCGCGCGCGGGCGGCTCCGTGTTCAAGCCTTCCTGGCCAGCGCCGGCGCCGGCCGACTGGGTTCGCGCCAGGCCGAGGTCGGCGGCCCAGCGCAGCGCGGACGCCGCGTCCGCGTGCGCATACCTGACGGCCACGAACGGGTTGCGCAGATCAAGAGGAACAAGTAGCTGCCGCTCGATCGCCCGCTCAGGCGAACTCGCCGTCCTGGCTAGCGCGTAGCGCACCGCATCAACGCCATAGAACGCCACGGCGTCCCGCACCGGACTGGACCGGCCGGGAGTGGTCGATGCGGCAAAGGCCATTTGTTGCGAATGAAAGAAGATGACCTCCGCCCCGGCGGCCTCGCAGAGCCTGCCGACGAGCGCCGCGCGCGCCGATTGCCAGGCACTCCCCCAGGTCGGCTCCGCCGTGAGGTCTGGCGGCTGCGGCGCGGTCAGGCGGGTGCCCGCCAGCGCGTCGCTGCGGGCGACGGCCGGGCCGGTGGCCAGGATCCTTGCCGGCAGACCGGCCAGGTGCCGCGCGCTGACGGTCACGGTCAGGTAGCCGTCGCCGGTCACCTGGGCCGCGTCGATCCAGGGCGCGGCCGCTAGGTAATCGGCCAGCCGCGCGGCCAGCGGGCCAGGGGCCGTCCCTGCCAGCCTGGCCAGCGCGAACGGAAGCGCGGTGGCATAGGTGCCTGGGCCGTGGCCCGGCGGCTCGGCGCGACCGGGGGCGGGGCGCCAGGCCGGGGGAAGCGGGGCGTGAGCGGCAGGGGCGGGCAACTCGCCCGCGGCGACCGCCGCAGCGATTGCCCGCGCGAGCTCGGCGCCCAGGTCTGCCAGGACCACGGCGGCAATTCAGTCGAAGGCCGTGCTCGGGCTCCCGGCGAGCTCGCGGACCACGCGGATCATCTCACCAGGGTCAAACGGCTTGGTCAGGTACGCGTCCACGCCGACCTGCCTGCCTCGGTCCTTGTCATCTTCCTGCGCCCTGGCCGTGATCAGGACGACCTTGATCTTGGCGGTCCGCGGGTTCCTGCGGAGCTGGGTCGCTGTCACCCATCCGTCCAGCCTGGGCATCATCACGTCGAGTGTGATCACGTCGGGCTGGATCTGTTCGACCCTGTCCAGGCAATCCTGGCCATCGGTCGCGGTGAACACCTCGAACCCCTCAAGTTGCAGGTTCACGGCGATAAGCTGCCGGATGACCTCATCGTCATCCACAACGAGCACTCGCCCCAGTCCCTGTGTCACGGGCGTGAGGTTACCTGCCCGCGATGCCGCTACGCTGGTAGTTCGCGCACGTGTCCGGCAGAAGCTTCCGGCCTGGTACCCTTGCTCAGTCCCCCACGGGCCGCAGTGGGGGCTCAGGTGCGCCAGCCCCCATAGCTCAGGGGATAGAGCAACGGCCTCCGGAGCCGTGTGCGCAGGTTCGAATCCTGCTGGGGGCGCAGGTAGAAGCGACTTTTCGAATACCCTGACAATCTTGGCGCCGCACAGCGCCGCGCCTGTGACCTGCGCAAACGCGGAGCGGTCTCAGGTCTTGTGCCCGACACGTGCCCGGAACGCGGCCTTCAGCGGGGCAAGTCTCCTACTTAGCGGCATCTGGTGAGGACGGCCTCCGGGCCGTTGCCCCGACCCCAGGCCGTTGCCCCTGCGCCAGCACCCTCAGGTTCCCCGACGCGCTCCAGCGCGCACGACCAGGAATGGGTGAGCATCTGGGCTAGCGTCCTGCCATGCCGCGAATCAGCGCGTCCGGTCTTGCTAGCGGTCGGTGTCCTTGGGGTGCCGGGGCGAGGCGTAGACCAGCCACACGGTGCGGTCCTGGTCATCGACGAGGTAGCGGACCCGGCCGCCGCTGGTGACCTCGTACTCCCACTGCTCTAGGTTCTTGCCGTTGTGCCGGTGAGTGGCCAGGTCGCCGCGCAGCCGGTGCTGCCGGTCCGGGTTAGCCGCCGACCGCGGCTCGGTCTGCAAGATCTCCAGGCAGCGCCTGGTGTTCGCCAGGGCGTGCCGACACAGTTGTTCCCAGCCGGTGGCAGCGTCGCTGGCCGCGAACCGGACGTCCCACTGGCCCTGCGGCGGCGGAACGGTGACCCGGTCGCCGCGACGCGGGCTCACGCGATCGCCTCCACCGGGCCGTAGTCGCCCTCGGTCGGTGCCAGCGCCTGGGCGTACAGGCTCGTGTCGGCCTTGATCCGCGCGGTGGCCCGCCACCCTGCGATCACCTCACGGGCCGCGCCGTCGATACCGAGCTCGGCCGCGTCTGACAGCGCCCCGGTCAGCTCGGCCGCGAACTCCGCCTGCTCCGCGACCGACAGGTGCCGGACCCACGGGAACACCTCCGCGACCGCAGCCGCCACCGCCTGCGCCCCCGTGTCACTGCGCGACAGCGCGGCGAACATCCGCGAAGCGGTCAGCAGGTTCTCGTCCCGCTCCTCCTCCCGGTCCGCGGCCGTCAGGTAGAAGTCGGCGGCGTCACGGTGGGTCACCCGGAGCCGCCCCAGCCTGCGGGCGCGCTCGGCGACCGCCCGCGGGTTGCGGGACAAGTCCGAGAACGTCACGGCATCAGCAGGCTGAGCGACCACCCCGCCAGTGTATTCAGATCACGATCTGAAGTCCAACCACCGCATCGCCCGAGCTGGCTGATCGGGGCGCGCTTGCAACCTGAGCGCCACCGCAGCCCCAGTCATCCCCCCGGTACGCCCCGGAATCGCCGACAGTTTGGTCACTCCTGCCAGCCGACCTCGCCGCCTAGCCCGACGTCGATGCCCTGAATACCGTGCCCTTGCAGATGCCACGACTCGTATTGATCATGGGGATTCACTGTCAGCCCGGAGCCACCGCCGAAATCGAGCTTCAAGGTGCCCCGATCTTCGATCGCGACATCAGCAACGGTAGCCAGGAACAGGTTGACCACAGGAGCGAGGCCGGACCGGCCGGTGCTGGGGATCGAGTTCATGCGATCGGCCTGCCGCATCTGTCAGCACCAAGGGCGTCTCGATGGTGAGGTGCGCCGCGACGCCTTCGCCGATCAGGAGCAGCCGGGCCTGGTAGTCGAAGGCGACTCGATGCACCTGACAGCCGATCAGGCCGGCCGGTATCTGCATGGGTTTCTTTTTAGCGGCTGTGAGGCCGACGCGTGCCGTCGTGCTCGCGGACAGCTGGCGAGGGCAGATCGCTGAGGCTCTTCGTTAACCTCCCGGGCCGAAATACGACGAGCCTGGACCGCCCGGAACGCCGCCCGGGAACGTGTTTGCGCTGGTCAGCGCCATACACGGGAATGGCCTCCGGAGCCGGGCGCGCAGGTTCGAATCCTGCTGGGGCGGCGCCTCCAGTTACCGGCTGCAGCCCGCAGCGCCCACGTGCCAGTAGCCAATCGTGCTCCGTAGCGATCAGGCCCTGTGACTACCGCTCTCAGGAGGCTCCCGGCTGCGCCACGACCTTGCTTGCAATCCTCATGCGGCGGTACTCGGGAGCGGGGAGCTCGGTGCGATCTGCCCGCCTAGCGGAGGCGGCCTCATGCCTATCAGTGATGGCGCCGCCCGGCGTCAAGGCCGACGCCGAGGCCCACCCAGTGGCGCCGGATCGCACTCGGGCGGATGACGGACCGCGCGTGCCGTGCCCGCGGCAGCCCGGAGGAGGCAGTGGCTCGGAATGCTTTGCCACGATCTCCTTAGGCCCATAGGGCGCAGATGGGCAGCGCGGCGATTGACTCATCCAGCCGGAATGGGCGGGGCCCGGTGTGCAGCACCAGGCCGAGCGCGAAGCGGTTGCCAATGGCGTCACGAAGCCAGCGCAGGTGCCTTGCCGCGTCAGGTCCCGGTGCGGAGTCGGCCTTGACCTCGATGCCGATGACCCGGCCATCACCGAGCTCAACCAGTATGTCCACCTCATGCCTGCCGTTCGCGTCGCGGACATGAAACAGGCGGGGTGATAGCTCGCTCACTGCGCATTCGGCCCGCAGTTGCGCCATGGCGAAGCTGTCGAGAAGCCTGCCCAGCAGGTCGCCGTCGCGGAGGACGGCCCGGGCATCGACTCCGAGCAGCGGGCCGATGAATGCGGGGTCGACCAGGTATCGCTTGGGCAGCCGGATAAGGCGGTTCAGCCGGTTGGATGACCAGGGGGGTACCCGCTCAGTGATGAGGAGCCGTTCCAGCAGCGCATCGTAGGCGCTGGCGGTGGGGCGCTCAATTCCGGTCGCGTCGAGGAGCGTCTTCAAGGTCGGCGTCCCGGCGGTGCTGGCGGCTATGGCCTGGAGGTAATGCCGCAGGCGCATCGGGTCCCGCACGGCGCCTACCAGCGACACGTCGCGGGATACCAGCTGGTCGACGTAGCTGGCCAGCCATCGACGCGAGGCTCGCTCGCTGGCGGCAAGAGCTGCCTCGGGGAACCCCCCGCGCAAGGCCCGCGCCGCATAGCCGCGTATATCCGGAGGGTCCGGTGGCAGCGCGAGCGCTGCCGTCCCTTCCGATACCAGCCGGTCAAGGACCGGCGGTCGCGACGAACCGCGCTCAAGTTCGCGCTCTGCCAGGCCATACATGGGGACCCGGATCAATCGTCCGGTGGCGGGCCAGCCCGCGGCCGTCAGGTCAGCTTGGCTGGAGCCGGTCAGCACGAAGCTGCCGGCCGTCGCCCCCTCATCGACGGCTCGCTTGACCGCGCCAAGTACTTCTGGCACCACTTGCCATTCATCGACCAGCAGCGGGAAGGGGCCGTCTGCCAGCGCGGCATCAGGGTCGGCCCGTACGACCGCAGCCTCGGCGGGGTGGTCCAGCCGGAGCCGTTCCCGGCAATGCCGCCGGCCGGTGGTCGTCTTGCCGCAAGCGCGGGGGCCCACGACCAGGACGGCGGGATGGTCGGCCAGTAGCTCGTCGAGCAGCGGATCTACGAGACGCGGGAGGTACTCTGGCATGGCAGGGAGTCTGACCTTCATTCAGCACGCGGGATACTGCCAGTTTAGCACACTGAATAGTGATCATTTAGCACGCATGGGGACTGGACGGCATGCCGATTCGCTCGTGCCTCGGCCGGGTCGAGTGGGTCGGTGTGCTGGCCCTGGTTGAAATGCTTCCACAGCGACTTGCGGAACACGGCGGGATCTGGCTCACCGGTAACGACAGGCAAGAATTGCCGTCGCCTGACGCCCTCCACTCCCTATACGCTCCCGCAAACTAGCCCTGGCAGTCGCCCGAATCGAGGGCTGCGTTGCCATATGACGGCCTTGCGCTCAGTTAGTGGCGACGATCATCGTGACGCCGCCTTCGTGCGCGTGGCCTCGGCGTCAGCGTGACGGCCGGCAGCGTCGTATGCGGCAGCGAGGTTGCTCCGCGAGCGCAGGGTATCCGGGTGCGACTCGCCCTGACCGGTAGTAGTCGCTGTCAACTGCGGCGGGCTCAGCGGGGCAGTGCTCGCCAGGTCCGCTCGCCACGCCGACGCAGCAGGTGCTCGGGGTGCCCAGGCGGATAACTCGCCGAGGTGGACGGTCGCGATGGGTTGCCAGTCCCACAGTCGCTCGGGTCCGCGCTGGATGACCAGGCTGACCTCGCCGATCTGGACCTCGGCCGGCGGAAGGTAGCGGCCGAGCGCCTCGATGACCGGCCCGGCGGGCTGGTGGGACGTGCTGTAACACACGGTGACGTGAGGCGTCCACGGCCCGGCGTGGGCGGCCTGGCCGTTGGTGCCGGTGACCTCGCGGGTGGCCGCCTGGACCGCGTCGCGGACCGGGGCCAGGGCAGCGGGCGGGGTGGCGGCCAGCATAATCGCCTCGGCGTGGTAGAGAACCTTTTCGAATGTGACGGTGATCGGAGCGGTATCGGCCAGCAGTCGGGAGGCTGCCGCCGCCATGCGATCGGAATCCTGCGCGGAGATCTGGTCGGCTGGACCGGCGATCAGCGTGGTCATGTGCAGCCATTCCAGGGGCGTCATGTGCAGGCCGGTGAACGAGGCGAGCCGCTGCTGCGCGTCGCGGGCCAGGGCGGTGACCTCGGGATGCCGCCCGACGAGTATCTGCCAGTAGACCAGGCCCTCGCCAGGTGCGGGTTCGGCCCGGTCCTGCCATCGGTCGGTGAACTCGGCTGGCAGCGGGCTCATCCTCGCTCGCTTTCTGTCGGCTCCGTCATGGCTGTTGCCGACGGCAATCCGCCTCCCATCTTGATCATGGGACAGCCAGCACACGGAGCAGGCGGACATCACCCCCTGAGTCGGCCTCGTTCAGCGCTGCCTGCCGACCGCGTCGCGGAACTCGCCTAGCTAGCGGCTTCCCGCGCGGAATTCGGGGCCTCTCGCAGCCGACTGCCCCGCAACGATAAGCCAGGGAGGAGCGGTGAGCACGCCGCCGCCGCGCTGACCGAGGCCGCGATCCCTTATCCTGAAAGCAGAAGGTCGGTGGTTCGATCCGCTCCTAACCACCCGTCGGGGGCGCGTTGACCTGCGCATATACGGCATTGCTTACGTCCATGCCGCTCCTGGTGTCTGACCCCTATGACCATATGTGACCATGGCTCGCCACACGATGTTGCACGCGGGCTGCATGTTGATCGCCCCGAAAGGAGCAATCCTTGGGTGAGCTTGGAACCGTGTGGCGGTACGCCTACTGGTCCGACAGCCGAGTAAGAGACATCGCTGGAGACAACGGCATCGACCTGGATCGGCGCACGCGCACGGCATTTCGGACTCCCCTCTTTGGTCTGCTACCTCAGGCAGAGCGATCCCAGGAGCATGGCGCCTTGCAGCGTCACGAAATAGCCGAACGAATTGGGCGTGCGATCGGCCAGGTCGCTGTCGAAGACTTCGTGACTCCTCCGCCGACTGCGTTCGCCAAGGGCTACGGGGAGGTCACCATCGCCGTGTATGAGCGCTGGTCTGCGCCCAAGAAGGCGATGAGGAAGGCCGTCATTGCTCACACGAGAACCAAGGCAAGTGACGGCTGCCGTGTCGAGATATGCTTGTTCGGCAGTGTCCAGAACTGCGCGGGCTACATGTCTGAGTCAAAGGCCAATGTTCCGACCTGGCGATCGTCGTCAACTTGGGCAATCGAGGAGTTCATCGACAACCTAGGTAGGAAACCGGCACCAGTCTATGATGATGATGAATCGATAGCCGTAGAGATTCTGAGGACTATTAATCTTGAAGGAATGACCGGGCGACACGTTCGGCAGCGGATTGCTCAAGCGCAATGGTTCGCGGAGGTGTATAAAGACGTGGAGTTGGACAAGAGTCGGTGGACATTCATGCGAAAATTCAAATCGAGGTCCGATATCCCGCAACCAGTGGATCGGATAGTGATTGGTGCACCACTATGGATCCGCTTCAATGGCAATTAACTTATCTATTCAAGTCAATTGTGATCCGACCCCTGACTGCCGCCTGACGTTTTGGACGCGACGAACATCACCCTCACCACGTGCACCGATCGCCCAGTCTCGAGGGCTGACGACTTGGCCTGAGCAACTATCAGGCGCACTGCCCGGGTGCGCTGAGCGCTTCCAGCCGACGGCACGCTGTGCCCGGTGGGTGCCCGGACCGCTGCGTGGGAAGGCGTTTGCGCTGTTCAGCGCTGTCTCAAGGTACGGCCTCCGGAGCCGTGTGCGCAGGTTCGAATCCTGCTGGGGGCGCAGGTAGAAGCGATAATTCGAACACACCGACAATCTTGGTGCCGCACAGCGCCGGGCCTGTGACCTGCGCAAACACGGAGCCGTTCGGGATCTTGTGCCCGGTACGCGCCCGGAGCGGTCGGCGCAAACCCGTGGACGCAGGTCAGGCCGCAATGGTCACACTTCAAATCGGACCGTGTGCCTAGTCCATCGTCGTCATCCAAAGCAACGAGATCGACCTCATCGAGCGCGCGCCGAGGGCTCGGTCTCGCGCGACTTTCGGGTCTCCCAGGGCACGCCCAGACGACATCGAATTGGGCAGTCTGGGCTGGCAAGTCGCCGACACCGAACGGCGGCGCGCCGACCGGCGCGCCGGCCTCGACCAGATGACGAGGAGCCAGCGAAGCGGCATCTACGACAGGACCCCTGAGGACTACGCCGCGGCCCTGAGCAAAGCCCGCAGGCGGGCTGCCCGCCCGGAGGACGCCTCCTGACATGCCGCGCCCCACAGCAGTCCTGGATGCCTGCGCGCTCGCGCCCACCGGGCTCGCCGGAACCCCTCGTGCGCGTCGCGGAGAATGCCTGATATAGCCCGCTATGGTCTGAGCGCATCCTAACCGGGGCGCAGGGCGGCCACCCAGGCGACCGGGCGCGGCGACCGCCGCCGACATGAGAGGCTAAGCTATATCTTATAGACGGCTTCCGCGTCGAACTGGCCGCAGCTTAGCAGCGCAAAGCGTAGTCGGTTGTGTTCGATAGCCGGATATGCCATCGGCGCAAATGGCACGGAGGGCCAGTTTGATGAGATTAGTTAGGCGGTTAACTGTAACGACCCTAATAGGCGCGTCGTTCCTGACGGCCGCGCCGTCGTCGGCTGGAGCGTCAGTTCGGGCCGCGCGCATACCCTACGTTCGGGGCCCGATGGGCCGGGTCAATGTGCCGAGCGCACCTAGCTGCGGTAGTGGTGTCAGGCCGCGTAAAGTGGTCGCCACCTACAGGGCTAAGCGATATCAGGTAGGAGGCTATCGCATAGACACTCTGTACTGCGGTAACGGTAAGTATGGCTATCGTCACCTGGAACCTCATATCGGCCAGTACTTCGGCGGCTGGGATAGTTTTAACTTCTCGATAGCGCAGGTCCTGAAGAAGCCCGCCAAGACCGTCGTGCAAAGTAACGGGAATTATCTCAAATCCGCTCCGATCTACCAGTGCTTCTTCGCCGGGTATTACATTATCTGGACGTTCTACGTAGTGCCGAATATCAGATCGGGGTCGATTGTCACCGCCTATGGCCACAAAGGCCGGAGAGTTGACCAGGATTGCCCGTAGAATTTAGTCACGTGAAAGCAGCCTCATGAGGCATACCGTATTCAGTCAGGATTTCGTCGGGGAACTGAGGGGAATACTGCTCTCCACGTCGACTGCCGAGATCTACGATCGCGCGGGCAAGGTTGCTGAACTCAAGGACGAGCCTTTCTTGGCTGAGTGGCAGCTTCGGTCGCTGGCCTTCGACCCGCAGCTGGGTCCAAGCCGGGTCGTATGCCAGCTCTACTCTGGTGCCAGGGAAGTAACGGCGACCATCGACGCAGGTGACTTCCACGATCTGCTCGGCAAGAGGTCCCGGAGCCGCATGTGGAATAACTCGCGATACCACGATGCTGCCGTTCTCGTATCGGTGCTTATCCAAGAACAGATCCTAACTGTCAGCCCAGGCAGCATGCAGGCCGATCTAGTGCGCATCCGCCTGCCGAAGGACAGGGATAACGAGGCAGGCTCCTCGAGCTAGCCGCGAGTCACCAAGAATGAGGCGCGGGTGGCTCGCGATGAGGCATCGCGGTGGTGGCACTATCGGTGTCTTTCGGGTGGTGCTCCACTGGCGGCGTGGGCGGTGCTGGGTCACCCGGTCGCGGGCGCTGACTGCGCGCCGCACTGGCGTACGCTGTTACGCCTGGCCAGGCGGACCTGGGCAGCAGGACCCGCAGAGCCACGGACGGGCTGGCCGGCCGACCGGGGCAGCCTACCGAAGTTGTCCCGAGCTCCGTAGAGCTTCGGTGGCGGTCCTTGATCATCAGACTGCGCTAACGGCCTCGTCGCGGCATGCGACAGTGACATATCCGGCCAGGAACTGAACCGCGGCACGACATCCAACGCGCGCCGGCGACCTAAGCACTGTGCCCGGTGGGTACCCGGAGCGCTGCACGGGAACGCGTTTGGGCTGCTCAGAAGCGTGTGGCATCGCGGCCTCCAGAGCCGTGTGCGCAGGTTCGAATCCTACTGGAGGCGCAGGTCAGATGCTATGATTCGAATACTCTGACAATCTTGCGACCGCAGAGCGTCAGGCCTGTGACCTGCGGAAGCGCGGAACTGCCCCGGACCTTGCTGCGACCTCATGAGCGGGCTCATCCACGTCGAACGCCGGGCTCGCATCCCTCCAGTACAGCCACAGCGGCTGCTGGCAGACGTGACAGTTGGGCGCGAGGCTCACCGCCCCAGTCACCGAGCTCCCGGTACAGGGCGAGCGCCCGCGCCATGTGCCTGCGGGCGCGGTCGTAACGGTGAGCCATCGCATAGGCGTGGGCCAGGTCACGATGCGCACTGGCCTGCCCGGCCAGGTGGCCAAGGCGCAGCGCGGCGGCGAGCGCCATGCGCTGGCTGGCGATGAGGTCAGCCAGGTGCCCCTGGCGGTCAAGAAAGGTCACCAAGGTGCTCGCAAGGTACAGGACGTAAGCATCGAGGCGAAAGCCGGTGGCCCGTCGCAGGAGTGCCAGCAGCACCTGATGCTCGGCCGTGAACCAGGCAAGCGCCTGCGCGTCGCTGTCGAGCCGCTCCCGAATGGTCCCTCGCTGGATCTCTGTCATCACCAGCGGGCTGCGGGCTGGATCAAGCAACTTCTCGGCCGCGCGCGCCGTGTGCAGGTAATGACCGAGCGCACGCAGAAGGGCGTCATGGCGCTCTACTCGGGCGTCGCGCAGGCGGGTCTGCTCGCCGGCGTAGATGCGAAGCAAGTCGTGGCAGCGATACCGGCCTGGGACGTGCTCGACTAGCAGGCCGGCCCGGGATAGCTCGGCTAGCGCACCGCGCGCGGCAGGTACCGTGACCCCGGCCAGGCTGGCCGCTGCCGGAATGCTGATGTCAGGTCCTGGGTGAATGCCGAGGAACCGAAACATGCGGGCGGCGGGCTCGCTGAGCTGCCGGTAGGACCAGGAGAACGCGGCACGGACGTCGGCGGACGGCTCGCCCCCGTCGAACTCCTGCAACCTGGCGCGAGACTCGTGCCTCTCGGTAGCCAGCGCGGCGAGCGGATGACGCGGATGAGCGGCGGCCCGGGCGGCGATGATGCTCAGCGCTAGCGGCAGCCGCGCGGTGAGGTCGGTAAGCCGCCGCACTGCATCGGGCTCGTGCGCTACGCGATCGGCGCCAAGGCGGAGCGCGAGTAGGTCGTGAGCCTCTCCTGCGCTGAGCACGTCCAGGCAGATCAGCTGGGCGGCGTGAGTGACAACCAGCGCGGAAAGCTGAGACCGGCCGGTGATCACCACCATGCACCCGCGCCCGGCAGGGAGCAACGGGCGGACCTGTTCGGCGCTGTGGGCGTTGTCGAGCAGCACCAGGACCCGTCGTCCGGACAGCAGCGTGCGATACAGCCCAGCTCGCGCGTCTTGCCTGGCCGGAACCCGAGCGCTTGGAACCCCTAGAGCTTCGAGGAAGCCATGCAGCGCATCGTGTGGTCTGACCGGCGAACCTGACGCATCGAACCCCCGCAAGTCGACATAGAGTTGCCCGTCGGGGAACTGATCTGATACCTGATGCGCCCAGTACACGGCCAGCGCGGTCTTGCCCACCCCTGCTGTTCCGCCGATGGCGCAGACCTGGGTCGTCCCGCTGTCACGCGGCAGCAAGTCGAGCAGGCCGGTCAAGACCGCCAGCTCGGCGGCGCGCCCGACGAAGCGCGGGTTCGCGGCCGGCAACTGCCGGGGAACGGCCGTTCTCCTGGCGGCCTTGCCGCTCAGGGAGCGCCGGGCTTGCAGGGCGGTCGAAGCCGACGCGACGCTGGGCGCAGGCAGTTCTGCGCGCAGCACGCGCAGATGGGCGTGAACGAGTTCTCTGCCCGGTCGCACTCCGAGCTGCTCATCGAGCCGACGTCGCATAGCCTCGAAGACCTCCAGGGCTGCCGCCTGCCTCCCGGTCCCTGCCAATGCGATCATGAGAACCGCGTGCGCCGTCTCGTGCAACGGCTCACGCTGAGCCAGCGGCCACACCACCTGCAGCACTCGGTCGTACCAGCCGAGCTCGCACGCGGACTGGGCGTAGCTGACGGTAACCGCCCACCGCTGCTGAGATAGTCCGATGACCGCCGGGTGCTGCCGCAATGCATCGATGTCCGCCAACGGGTCACCGCGCCACAAGTCCAGGGCGCTCAGGTAATGTCTGCAGGCCGCGACCGTCTCACCCGTCAGCCGTGCGGCATCAGCCCGGCTGGCCAGATCACGAAACGCCAGCAGGTCAAGCTGGCCCGCGGTGACGCTCAGCCGGTAGCCTGTGCCGGCCGACGCAAGTATCCCGTCCTGGTCACGCGCTGAGCGGCCGGGATTCAGTATCCGGCGTAGCCTGCTCACTCGTGCCTGCACCTGGTTCACCGCAGACGGCGGCGGATGCTCGCCCCACCACGCGTCTATCAACGACTCCCGGCGCACATGCTCGCCTGGGCTGAGCGCCAGCAGCCCGAGCACCGCCCGCTGCGACGGCGGACCCAGCTCAACCGCGGCATCATCCCGCCACGCCACCAGCGGCCCGAGCACAGCCAGCCGCACACGGGCAGGCCGGTCAGTATGCGCGAACCGTGGCGTACGGCGGGTAGCGAACGCGAACATCTCCGCACGGTCGGCGCTCAGGCCGAGCGCCATTACGAACGCCTCTGCTGACCTGGCGGTCAGCCGCCCAGTCCTGCCCTGCTCTAGATCGCGGACGACGCCGATGCTGACGTCCGCGGCGTCGGCGAGCTGCCGCTGGCTTAACCCTGCGGCGCGCCGGTACTGACGGAGCAGGCTTGCCGCTTGCTCGCCATCACGTCCCACGTCCCTGTGCACCATCTCGCGCTCCGTCGGCCTCGCGACCGATCATTCAGCCCGATCAGGCGATATCGTCGCGCCGACCTTCGCCATCGTAGACTCAGCGCCTCATCGACTGCCATAGCTATGCGGAACATATTGATAGATCCTAAATTATAGATTAATATACTATCAAGTCAAAAATAGATAAACAAAGGTACACCCCTGAACTGCCCGTCCGCACCCTCGAACTCCTGTACCCAGCAAACAGGCCAGCATCAGTGATGTCGAAAGTCTTGCCAGGTCACGCGTAGGCGAAGGGGCTGGACTACAGCCATTGCCGCACAGTCGGCCATCAGCCCCGCATTTGGCTGTGGCGGCATGCTGCCGACATGGCCGTGACGAGACTGCTCTTCGCAGTGCCAATCCTCATCGTGGCTGCGGGGATGTTCGCCCCCGGGTTCACGTCGGCTACGCCACTGCCGGAAGGCCCCAACGTGGTGGGTATGGTGCAGGCCGGCTTCAGCCGAGACAGCATCACGCTGCATGCCGGTGACAGGCTTGAACTGGCGAATACCTCCAACTTCCTGCATGTCGTGACCCTGGGCTGGAACAGCCTGATGGAGCGTGAGCCCGGGGCTCCCAGGTTCGGCGGCAGGTGGGGCCTTGCCTCCATGCCGCACGGTGCCGTGTACCTGACCAGGCCCTGGGACGTCCCCGGCGTCTACCACCTGACTTGCACGCTGCAGGCGGCCATGAACCTGACCGTGATGGTCGTCGGCAGGCCAGCAGCTTCCAAGTCACCGGGTATCAGCCGATGACCCGGCCTGCGATCACCGATGACGGAGGGAGGTGTGCAATGACGGCTCTTAAGTACAGCGCGAAGCACATTCGCTACGCACTGGGCTCGCTGACGGCAGTGCTGTTTGCTATGTCCGTTCCGTCCTGATCACCGTGCCCGCTCGCTCGCGGGGTCTGCGCTGGTGACGGCTTCGCTGCCGCCAGGCAAGGCCCCGCGGGCGCCACTCGTTGCCATCCCCGGCTGGCAGTCCGGCAGCCGGCTGGCTCTGGTTCCGTTCGAGACCGCGAAGGAGCAAAGATGTTCGAGACTGGTATCCGGCAGGCTCGGATGGCAATCGCGACGGTCTCCGGACGCCGGATTGGTCCGCAGCTGCTCGAGCGGCTCGCTGGAGACCTGCTGACGACCCTGCACGAGTTCGGCGCCCCTGGAGATGACGTCGGGCAGTTGCTGGACGGCCCGTTCGCCGATCCGGACGCCCGCGAGCATTTTCAGACCCAGGCGATTCGCAGGACAGCCCGGCGGCTGGCGGCCCAGTCTCGGTTCTACCGTCCAGTGCTCGCCGACGTGAACGTCCGTCGTCTCACGCTGACTCAGCTCATGACCATTCCGCCGACCACCAAGGCGGACCTGGTCGCCCGCTGGCCTGACCTGATCTGCTCGGACGTGACAGCGTGCCTGAGCACGCGGACGACGGGCACCACCGGGCGGCCCGCCGAGATCTGGATGTCGGCCTACGAGGCAAGGCTGTGGCCAGCCTTGGCCGCGCTGTCGAGCATGCTGCGCGGCGAGGTGGGCCCCGGCGACTGCCTGCAGGTGAACATCAGCTCCCGTGCCACCGCTGCCGTCCAGACCGTCGCGCGGATGTGCCAGCTCGCGGGCGCCCGGATTCGCGTCCTCGGCCAGGTGCCGGTGCGCCAGAGCCTGGACAGCCTGCTCAGCCGCGAGCCGACTCAGCTCAACTGCTACCCCAGCTACCTGGCGGAGCTGGTCACCGAGGCCTGGCGCCAGGGCCTGTCCTGCGCCGACTTCGCTCTGCGGACCATTAACGTGGGCGGTGAAATCTTGTCCGCCGCGCTCGCCGCCGCAGCCACGGAAACGTTCGGCGCCCCGGTCGTGGACGGCTTCGGCATGACGGAGATCCTGCCGGTGTCAGGGCGGGTATGCGATGTCGGCCATCTGCATCCGGACCTGAACACGGGCCTTGTCGAGGTGCTCCGGCTGAACGGGTCGGCGCCGGCCGCGCCCGGCGAGCTCGGCCGGATGGTGGTCACGCCGTACTTCCCCTACCGGGACTGCATGCCGGTCCTTCGCTACGACACTGGCGATGTCGTGCGCTGCCTGCCGGAAGGGCCGCTCAACTGCGACCTGGCGGGAACCCCGGCGGTGTCTCCGGTCCACGGCAAGGCCAGCCACATCGTCGACACCCACTGCGGGCCGGTGACCACCCGGGACATCGTCGAGATCCTGGAGTCCCTGCCCGGCCTGCCGTGGCCGGCCCGCTATCGCGCGAAAGGACGCGACGGCTTCCTGCAGCTGACCATCGCCGCGTCCGCCCTGAACGGGCTGACCGCAGCCCAGATCCAGGATCGGTTCGCCGACCATGGGATCGACACGCTCGTCGAGGTTTCCACGTCGGACGAGATCCTGCGCCATGTCCGGGCCGACCTCTCCGAGGCCACCTTCGCCGGGGCCGCAGTCACCACGGGAGCATGACGATGCCCAACGTGCTGATACCTACGACCATAGTGCAGTTGGTGGTCGCCGCCACCGGCACGCTAGTGGCCACCCTTGGTTCGGTCTATTACTTGCGCCGGGTAAAGCTGGAGCGGCCCACTATCGGTGCTTTCAACCTGCGCGACGTTGTCATCCTGACGACCTTCGTCATCTGCCTGCCGCTGTTGTACCTCGCCCTTCCCCAGTGGTCGCTCACCTACCTGCTGGCGCTGACTTTCGCATCAGCGCTGTCAATGGGGCTGCGGTCGCTGCTGCCAAGGCTGGCACTGTGGCTCGGGGTCGCCGTGCTGCTCGCCGCCAACATCTGGGTCGCTCGCACCATGCTCGGCACGCAGCACGGCTGGCAGCTGTACTGGATCCTGTGCGACGTGATCGTGCTGATCGCCGCCATATCGGTCGCGAATTTGTTCGTCCAAGGCGGCATGCGCCTGCAGCACGCCGCCGCCTTCGTGATGGCCCTAGCCGTCTACGACTTCATCTTCGCCGAGGTCTGGCCGCTCACCCCGACCCTGATGAACCGGTTCGTCGGCTATCCGCTGAACCCCGGCTTCGGCATCAGGTGGAGCGTCTTCGGTGTCGAGATCGGCCTCGGCGACCTGCTGGCGTTCAGTCTCTACGCTGCGGCGGCTTATAAGGCCTACGGGCCTAGAGCGCTGCGCATAGCCTTGTGCTTCATCCTCGTGTTCGGCGTCGTAGCCGGAAGCCTCACCCCGTTGTTCGTAAAGGATGTGACCCACGGCGGCTTGGAGGTCGTGGTGCCCGTGCAGGCTCTGTTCGGCCCGCCAGCGTTTGGCCTCTACTTGTGGTTCAGGCGCCGCTACGGACCTGAGCGAACCATGGCTCAGTTCCTGGCAGAACTCGACGCCGCCGTGGTCCCGGACAATGCACCTGTGAGCCCTTGACCAGATGGGTGCGGCGCGACAGGCGGTGCTGGCGCTGTCGGCAAGGTAGTCGTGGTGCCGGGACCCTGACGCTCTTGGAGCGTTGATCGAAGCACCGCCGGGCCAGCGCGCCGAGTGCAGAGGCGCGCGATCAAGCTCGCCGCTGGAGACATGGCCGAAGCCTTGGCGGCGGGTTCCATTGCATTACGCTCGGCTGTCTGCGCGGTCCCAACCTTCACAGCGCCGACTACCTGGCTAAGGTAACAGTCAACGTGCCGCTTGGAGTGGACAAGTGAATATGCGACGTCGCGCTCTCGGTCAGCAACAATCCACTGCTTCGGGTCGAGCAGCCGCTTCATATCCTTCAACCATCTGGGTGCACGGACCGCCCGCCGGCGGCCAGCCATGACCGGCTGGGCGCCAGGAGCCGCGGTGATCGAGCGCCTCCTCCACGAACGGCGGCTAGAACGCCTCACCGGCCTGCGCCCGACGACATCCGGCGGCCACCACGCGGTGGACGAGGCCGTCCGGGCCCAGTTCGGAACCATCCTGCGCCCATTCGCCGCCCTCCGCCGGCGACGCAACGAACTGGAGTACCCGCTAGACCCAGCCGACAAGGCCAGCGCCACGGAGGCAACCGACGGAATCCGGACCGCCGCCGAGCTGATCGACGCCGCCGCCAAGATACTCCCCAACCTCGGGATCTTCTGACTCGCAAGACCGCCAGACCTGCGCGTGTACGGCTCGATCTGTACTTGAGCGATGCGCGCCGCTTGCGCCGCCTGGCCGTGCGCGAGATCCGCCGATATGCGTAGCGCCAGTGCCTCGCTTTCAGGGAACGGGTCTGGCTTTAACGAAATAGTGGCCATTATGCACTATCGTGTAGTCGTCTTGCCAGGTCGCGATCTTGCCTCGACCTCTCGCAGCCAGTCGTCCATGTGCGGGCAGGCGCTCCGGATGGAATCCAGGCCAGCGTCCGCGATGACGAGAGGGCCGTCTACCGTCTTCGTGTACTGTGGGTAGGCGTTCATGATCCGCTTCGATGGGGCGGTGTCGACGCCATCATCAACCAGTTCCGGGCCTGATTCCAGCTGAACGGCTCGCTCCAGTTCAACGGCGGGACGCTCGTCTCCCATCAGCCGCCCGAGCCGGCCGCACTCGGCAAGTACCCACGCCTCGATCTCGTGTAGCACAAGGTTCGGAAGGAAGCGCTTGTCGCCGATGGCCTCGGCCATCGCCGACTCCACGTGCCGGACACGGTCATGAGGTGATCCGCGCGGGCGGGCGGCCATTCCCGGCGCGCCAGGCGGGAAGGCATAGTAGTCGAACATCGTGGTCAGCACCGTCATCGAGCTGTCCTGCAGCAGCAGCTGCAACTCGCGTTCCAGTCTCGGCCAGCCGGAGATCCCACCCTTGAGCGCTGGGCCGCCAGCTGGGCGCTTCGTCGTGAAGATGGACCAGCTGACCCAGACGCCAAGAGCGGAAAAGTGCGGTTCCATCACGTCTCGCGCGATGGCCTCCTCTGTCTGGCCCTCGCAGAGGATGTGCAAGTGGCGCACTGTCAGCCGCGCTCGGGCCTGGGACGGCCGCCCAGCAGGTTCTTCTCCCACAGCTCGCCGAGCGAATATTCCGCAAGCCACTCGCCGAGCCGGCTGGGGTCTGGCCGCTCGAAGACGGAGGAACCTTCCCGCCGTTCCACGACAACAAGGTCGGCTAGCTCGAACTGGTTCATCAGCGTGACCGACTGCGTCGCCAGCAGAACCTGGCTTTCCCGGCTCGCTGTCCGCAACATGTCGGCCAACTGCACGATCGCGAACGGATGGAGCCCCAGCTCTGGCTCGTCCAAGATGATCAGGCCCGGCAGTTCGGGCTGGCCTAGCAGCACGGTCAGGCAGATGAACCGCAGCGTTCCGTCAGACAGCGCGTCAGCAGGCAGAACCGTGTCGCTTCCCTCCTGCTGCCACCGCAGCCGCACCCTGTCGGCGTTGAGCTCCGGCTCCAGCACGAAGTCCCGGAAGAACGGCGCAACCTGCTTAACCATGCGGAGGATGCGCTGGTAGCGCGCGTGATCGCCATTATCCCGCAGGCGCAGCAGCACTGCCGCGAGGTTCCCCGCGTCCGGATGCAGCGCCCGGTTATCGGATATATAGCCCTGCTGCTTTACCGGGGCCACGCGGCTGGTGTCGTGGAAGTGAAACACGCGGCAGCCGCGCAGCGTCTCTACCAGCGGCGCCGCTCCCGGCACCCACAGCGGCTCTGACGCGGTCAGTCCAGTCTCCCGGTGTCCCCGGCCGAGCGACGTCTCCACACCCGTACCGCGCACCCAGACAGTCTCATCGTTGAAGATGAACGCATCCCCCGCCGCCGGGACCAGCTCGGCCGTGTATTCCCCCGCCTCGGACTCCACTCTCAGGCGGATAAGCCGAGGGGCTGCCTTGCCAACGCTCAGCAGGGCATTCGCACCACCGGACAGGCCCACGAACAGTCCCAGCTCGCTATCTACGATCCGGCCTAGCGCGCTCAGCGCCCTGATGAAATTGCTCTTGCCCGCGCCATTCGCGCCGACCAGCACGTTAAGGTCCCGCAAGTCGAGCGTCACCGAACGGATCGACGTGAAACCCTCCACGACGACCGACCTCAGCCGCTGGTGCCTCATGCGATCAGGGTAGCGGCAAGGGGGCCGCCGGCTCAGCGGGCACGCTGCCCAGCAGAACCGCAGCGCCGCTCACACCCGGTCCGTAGGTCACGGTCCCGCCAGCCCCTGCTGCTCTCGTACAGGTAGCCCTTCCGCACTTAGCGCAGTCTCAGCAGCAGCCAGCGCACCTACTCCAGCACACCGGCGGATTGCCCCACCCCTGGATTGCCTGGCCCGCAATCGTGCGCACTGAAGCGTGCGCTGCCAGCACAAGGCCCGTCGCCCGCAGTCGGTACGGGCGGCAGAGCCCCGAAGAACTGGTAGCTCTCTGTGATCCCTAGCTCTAGTCCATCGCGCACCCATCTGGCTCGATCTGGCGCGCCGGGCAGCGTGGGTGGCAGAGGTTGGCGACCGGCGGTCCATCTGCGCCGGGCCGACTGTCGCCTAATCCGCCGTAGTCCCATGCCGAGGCCTTATCGGCCCGTGAGTATCTAAGCAAGCGCCGCGATGAAGAACATTAGTGCTATTAGGCAGATTTTGAGAAGAAACCTCTTTATCGTGAACCAATTCCTTGATCGCCCCACCCTTTGAGCCGCCCATGCGAACCATGCCGGAATTGATAGAGTGCATATAGTCGTGATTCTCAGAGCTTCTTCAGTATGCGCCAAGGTATGATATATGAGGCCAAGGTAAAGTGGAATACCATAGATGGTGGCAGGAACTACTATGAGAGCTATCATGCCGCCCCAATGCGCTCTCCGCGCACCTATGGCCTCTGCCAATTGTCGCCTCAAACTGTAGCTGCCAATAGCAAGGGCTGATCCTCCAGCCAGCAGCAGCTCTGCGTCTGCTTTGTCGAGTTCCGCCTGAAGCGCATCGCGTCGTTCCTCGGCCTCGATCCGCGCGGATCTCTCTGAAGCAAGTTCTCCCTTAAGCCTAACCACTTCCTTACGCGCCTCGTCGCGGGCCTTGGCAATCCGCTCTAGCTCAGATGGTCTTCCACTTGTAATCTGCTGCATCCCGCTTTCAATTTGTTTCTGCATCTCTTTGTAGTTGGCGTATAGCAATTTATGCTCGGCTTCGGCCGCCTGCAAGGCTCGTGTAAGAACTCTTTCCTTTGTCCTGAGCAAGCTGATTTCCTGTTCAGCCGCGGCGAGCTCCTGCGTGATTTGCTCTGACCTGGCAGCCCGGGCGTTGCGCACCTGCAACGCATTGAGTCGCAGGTCAAAGGCTTCCGCCATCTCCCGATCGACTTCTTCTGGCGAGCGTTGCGGACCGGCATCGGCAAGCAGGGCGTCGGCGAAGGACTGAGGTGGTATGCGGTCGCCGCTGAGAAACCTCGACACGGCCCCGGGATCCCAGTTGTGCCCAACTGCGTAAGCTCGGACGCTCGTGTTGAGCGCAGAGAAGTGGCTGCGCAAGAACTCAGCTAGTTCCCGCAGCTCAGGCGCCAAGTCGTCCGGCAGCGGAGCCAGACGGCCAGTGGAGTCGTGCCTCGCCATAAGTCATGCTGGCACACCCACCGCGGTTGTTGCCAGGTTGGAGCAACATCCTGTAGAAGATTCCGCAACACTCCAATGTGCCCCAACCTAGAGGTGGTGACAGACAGAGCAGATAGAGGAGGCCAAACGGTGATCACGCCGCCAGTTCCCGTCGCACCTGCGGCGTACGTTCCGACTCGGACCCTGATCGTCGGATTGGCGCTCATCCCGCTCACTCTAGTCGTGGTGGCCAACATCCCAGCATTGGTGATCATGCCATTCGTGCCCAAAGGTATGAGGTACGTCGAGATGCTGATCAGGCGGATTGCAGCTTGGAGCGAGTCAATCTTGAAGTACAGCCAGGCAAATCCGCGAGGAATTGCATGACGACAGGCACCGTTCGCTTTGGGCTGGGCTGGGCGTACAAAGTTGAGCGGCTAGAATTGCTTCGATAGCGATCGGCGTGGACGTCAAGAGGCCCTCACAAGAAAGCACGTGCCAGCGGCCGACCGGTTGCGCGCCAGCGGACATGGAAATTGGGACGGGCTGCCTAAAGCGATAAGGCGTGATGCGCCGACCAGATCCTGCTCACCCGGACCCTGCTCACCATGACTGAAACTAATTGCCTGCGCTTGGCGCACTAGCAGCTCAGCGCCAGTGCCAGCGCCAGCGCCAGCGCCGAAGACAACCACGCCGGAACTGGCTTTTATGGGCGGCGCCATCTGCCCAGACCCCAGGCCGTTACCACACGTGGATCGGGGCAGCCGGGCGGGTGCTGGCCGGTCAGGGCCGGCGCTCGACGACAACCTGGGTGCCGATGTCGTTGGAGCCCACCGCGAAGCACTCGCCGTGCGGCGTGCACGACACGCCGCTCAAGAGGGCGCCCGCCTCTGGCGTGGGCTGGATGACCCACGTCGTGCCGTTCCAGTACGCCACCAGGGCCTGCGGCCCGAGGGTGAGGGTGTAGTAGCGCCCGGCGGCAGTGCAGGCCAGCAGGGTGCCGCAGGACACACCGCCAGCATCGAGCAGGGAGCCTTGCGACCCGGCCGGGAGCGGAGCGGGCTGGATAGCCCACGCCCTGCCGTTCCAGCGTTCCGCCACGCCGCCGACCGCGGTGCACGCGCGGGCCGAGGTACACGAAACCCCGACCAGTTCGCTCTGCCCGGCGGTGTGCTGGATGACCCACGTGCTGCCGTCCCAGCGCTCGGCCAGCGTCTGGTAAGCGCCGTCTTCGCCGACCGCGATGCAGAACCGGGCGGAAGGACACGACACCCCGTTCAGCAAGCCGGAGCCGGGAGCGCGCTGGATGACCCACTTGCTGCCGTTCCAGCGCTCCGCCAGCGGCGCATAGCCGCCATGGCTACCCGAGTAGTACTGACCGACGGCCATGCAGGAGGTGGCCGAGCTGCACGACACCCCATTCAGCTCGCTGAACGAGGAGCTGGCTGGGTTGGGGGTGCGCTGGATCACCCATGTCCTGCCGTTCCAGCGCTCGGCCAGCGTCGCCTCATCTGCCCTGATGCCGACGGCCGTGCAGGAGGTGGCTGAGCTGCACGACACCCCGCTCAGCTCGCTGAACGTGGCACCGGCCGGGTTGGGCGTGCGCTGGATCACCCATCTGCTTCCGTTCCAGCGCTCCGCTAGCGTCCCGCCGCTGAAGGAGGGGTACTGCCCGCCGAATCCCCCCGCTGCCGTGCACGCGCGGGCACTGGTGCACGACACCGCGCTCAGGAAGCTGGGCTGCGGCCCGGCCGGGTCTCCGGCGGAACGCTGCACCGCCCAGGCCGTGCCGTTCCAGCGCTCAGCCAGCGTCACCTGCCCGCCGCGGGCAGTGTCGACATACCCCCCGGCGGCGGCGCAGCCGCGCGCCGACACGCACGACACCCCGGCAAGGCCGGCATTGCCCGGGCCGTGGGTGCGCTGCAGGGCCCACTTGCTGCCGTTCCAGCGCTCGGCCAGCGCCTTGTGGCCGCCGTCCTCGCCGACCGCGATGCAGAGCCGGGCGGACGGACATGACACCCCGGTCAGGAAGCCGCCGCCGGGGGCACCCTGGATCGCCCACCGCCTGCCGTTCCAGCGCTCCGCCACCACGCCGTTCGCCTGATTGCCGACGGCCACACACGCCGTGGCCGACGTGCACGACACCGCGGCCAGGGCGGCGTCGAGCGGCCAGGCCGGGTCATGCAGGGTCCACGCCGCGCCGTTCCAGATGGCCGCCACCGGCGCTGGCTCTCCTTCATGCCCGGAGTTGTCGACGCCCACGGCAACGCACGCGCGGGCCGACGGGCACGACACCCCGGCGAGCTGCAAGGACGCGGACCCGTCGCTGATCGTGGCCTGCACGGCCCAGCTAGCGCCGTTCCAGGACTCGACAACCGCACCGCCGACCGCCACGCACGCAATGGCCGAGCGGCACGAAACCGCGGTCAGGCCGCCCGGCCCGGGCACATCCTCGATGACCCAGCTGACCCCGTCCCACCGCTCCGCCAGGTCTCCGCCCACCGCCATGCACGCCCTGGCCGACGGGCACGACACCCCCTCCAGCGAGCCACTGCCCGGGACGGACTGGATAACCCACCTGACGCCATCCCACCGCTCCGCCAGCGGAACCTGGGTGCCGCCGCGGCTGATCATGTGCCCGACGGCGGTGCAGGCCCTGGCAGTGGCACAGGACACGGCGCTGAACTGATCTTGCGGGGCCGTCGCGTCCGGGGCCGGCACCACCGACCACGCCGCACCCTCCGGCGCAGCCGATGCGGCCGATGCGGCCGACGGCGCCGGGCCCAGCGCCCCGACCA
>JASIBM010000030.1 GCA_030045175.1 Streptosporangiaceae bacterium
CGAGCAGCGGCAGCGCCGTGGCGGCCTGCACGCTGACGGTCAGCACCGGGCCGGTCGGGTACCTGGCGTCGAGCTCGGTCAGCAGGACACCGAGCCGGCCGGGCACCGGGCGGCCATCGGCATCGCCCCCCGTGCCAGCCTCACCCCACCGGTACAGGCCGGCCAGCACCCCGGCGCGGCCGAGTGCCCGCCAGAGCTCGCGGCCGTCCGCTCCGGCCGGCGTGGCGTCCGCCACCGCCCGGACGTCCCGCCGGAACGCCGCCAGGCCGGCACCAGTCTCTTCAGGCAAGCCGCACCTCCCGGTCGAGCAGCGCCAGCGAGCCGTTCACCAGGTTCAGCCGGTCGTTCGAGTAGTTCAGCGAGGCCGAGCGGAGATCGCGGAACACGCGCTCCAGGTAGATCGGCGAGCCGCGCAGGTAGCCGTGCTGGAGGCCGACGAGCTCGACCAGTTCGTGCACCGCCTGGAAGCACTCGTCCGCGGCCACCGTCTTGAGCGTGTTGACAAGCAGCTGCACCGGCGCCACCGACCGGTCGCCGGCCTGCTCGAGCACGTCTGTGGTGTGCCGCAGCAGGCTGTGCACGGTGTCCAGCCTCGCCCGCACCCGGGCCAGCCTGGTCAGCAACAGCTCCGACTGCGGGTTGAACCGCCGGCGTCCCTCGGCGCCGCGCAGGTAGCCGACCACGCGCGAGAGCGCTCCAGCCGCGGCGCCGAGCCAGGCAGCCGACCAGCCGAGGTGGGCCAGCGGGCCGAACACCTCGGTCACCATCGAGCGGAAGCCGCCAGGCTCGCCGACGATCTGGCTGGCAGGGACGGCGCCGGTCAGCCGCATCGGCACGCTGCCGGTGGCGCGCATGCCGAGCGCGTCCCAGTCGCCGGTCACCTCGGCCGTGACCTGGTCCCGGCGGGCGTAGACCAGGGAAACCTGGTTCGGCGTGGCGGCGTCCGGGGCCAGCGTGGTGATCAGGAACGCGTCGGCGTGGGTGCCGCCGGTGACGATCGGCGCGTCCCTGTCGATGAGCAGGAGCCCGTCGCTGGCCCCGAGCCTGGACTGTGAGCTCAGCAGCCCGCCGCCCGAGCCGCGTTGCGTGGTGACGGACGCCAGGTAGAGCTCGCCCCGGCCGAGCGCGGGCAGCACGTCGGCGCGCAGCTCGTCGCGGGCGTAGCCGACGATGGTGGCGGCCTGCTGGCAGTGCATCGCGAAGATCAGGGCGACGGAAAGGTCGGCGCGGGCGAGCCTCGCCGTCACATCGACCATGTCGGCCGTGCTGCCGCCGAGCCCGCCGAGATCTGCGGGCACGACCAGCCCGAGCAGGCCGCTGGCCCGCATCGCTGCCAGCGCTTCGGCGGGAAACTCGCCGCTCTCGTCGGTCTTGGCCGCCTCGCGCTCAGTCACCCTGAGCACCTCAGCCAGGCGGCTGCTCTCAGCATCGTTACCCGTCATGACAGCTCAACCCCCTGCCGCGCGGCGAGGTCGGTGATCGCCGCCCATAGTTGCCCCGCCGTTGCGAACGTGGCGTCGGTGAGCATCTCGTCCGGCAGCGTGACGCCGTAGTTGTCCTCGATCGCGAACAGCAGCTCGATTTCCCGCATGGAATCGAGGCCGAGGTCGCGCAGCGAGTCGTCGGGCTCGACCGGCCGGCCCGCGGCATATTTCAGGAACGGCCTGAGCACCTCGATGAAGGCAGGATTCACCTGATCACCTCGCGGGTCACCGTCAGCCTGGATACGTGACTGACCTCGCCGCCATCGATGACGACCTCGACCGGCGCCGGATGGCCCAGGAACGCCAGCGGGCTGGCGGTCAGCCCGTAGGCGCCGACATTCGGCACGCACAGCACCTGGCCGGGCCGGGCGGCGAGCGTCGCGACCCTGGTCCACGTGTCGAGCGGGGTGCACAGCGGGCCGCTGACGATCACGTCCCGCATCGGCTCGCCGGCCGCGGTGCCGCCGCCGAGGTCCGGCAGTATCGGCGGCAGGCGTCGCATGCCCGACATGCCGCCTAGATGGTTGATCCCTGACTCGAGCACCACCACGGGCCTGCCGTGGCTGCGCTTGACGTCAAGCACCCGGCACAGCAGCGTGCCACAGGTCGCGGTCAGGTACCGGCCGGACTCGAACGCCACGGCCGGCCGCCCGGCCCGCCAGTCCGGGAACCGCTCGTCGAGCAGGCACCCGAGCCTGGCGGCGAGCGCGGGGAAGGCAGGCAGCTCGCCCCGGCGGGCGAACGGCGCGCCGAACCCGCCGCCCAGGTCGAGCACCTCCAGGTTGACCACGCCGGCCTCGGCCAGCCGCCACGCCGTGCCGATCGCCTGGGCGAACTGCGCGACGAGCGCGTCCTCGTCGGCCACGTTCGACCCCATGAACAGGTGCAGCCCGACCACCTCGGCGGCCGGCCGGGAGCCGAACCACCTGGGCTCGGCCCCTATCCACTCGACGTCCGCGCCGAACTGCGACGCCTCGCCGGTCATCGTCATCGCCTGGCCAGGCGCCGGGCTCGTGTCGTTCACCCGGAGCAGGCACCGCGCGGTGCGGCCGAGCGCGCTGGCGACGGCGTCCACCTGGTCCAGCGCGAGCGGTGAGTCAACGCTGATCAGCCCGGCCCCGGCCGTGATCGCGGCCGCCACCGCGCTGTCTTGCTTGCCTGGCGCGGTGTAGATGACCTGCGCGGGCGGGACGCCGCAGTCGATCGCCGTCCGCAGCTCGCCTGGCGAGGAAACCTCGGCCCCGCACCCCGCCTGGCGCAGGGCGGTGACTATCGCCGGATGCGGGTTCGCCTTGAGCGAGTAGTACAGCGTGCTCGGCGCCGGCAACGCCCGCATCAGCCGCTGGTGCGAGCGGCGCACCTCATCCAGGTCGTAGCGGTAAGCCGGGGTAGGCAGGCCATCGTGCGGCGGGCCGGGCGGCGGGCCGGGGTCAGTCATCGCGACCGCCCGTCGTCACGTCGGCCAGGCCCGTCCGCCCGGCCAGCCGGGTCAGCGCGGCGCGGTCGACCTTTCCGTTCTCGGTCAGCGGCAGCTCGGGCACAAGCACGCAGGCTCGGGGCACCTTGAAGTCCTCAAGCTCGCGGCGCAGCCCGTCGAGCAGCTCAGGCGGCGTGAGCCCGGTCACGGCGATCAGCGTGGCGCCGTCGCCGTCCGGGCCCGGTGGCAGCACGGCCGCCGCGCGCACGCCGGGCAGCCGGTGCGCGGCCGCCTCCACCTCGGTCACGCTGACCCGGAATCCCCTTTCCTTGTACAGGCCATCACGGCGGCCGCAGAAGTACAGGTAGCCGTCCTCGTCCAGCCAGCCGTAATCCCCGGTGTGCAGCTGCGGGAACAGGCCGTCGGCCTGGCGGAACCGGCTCCCGGTTAGCTCCGGGCTGCGCCAGTAGCCAGCCATCACGTGCGGGCCCCTGACCACGATCTCGCCGACCTCGCCGGGCGGCAGCCGGCTCCCGTCATCGTCGGCGGCGAATACCTCGGTGCCTGGCAGCGCCCTGCCGCACGCCGCAGGCCGGCGGATGTCCTCGTCCGGCGGCATGATCGTGGCCCGCTTGCACTCGGTCAGCCCGTACATGAGCTGCACGGCCAGCCCGGGAACGAGCCCGCGCAGCTCGCCTGGCAGCCGCAGCGGCATCGCGGCCCCGGTGCTTGTCAGCAGCCGGAGCCGCAGCGGCGCGGCCGCACCGCCCGCCCGGCGGAGCATCAGGCACAAGGCCGTGGCCAGTGACGGCACCGCGGGCAAGACGGTGGCGCCGGTAGCGCGCAGGCTCGCGACGAGCTGGGCGCCGGCCTGCGCGGCGGAGGCGAGGTGCACCCGGGCACCGCCGAGCGCGGCCAGGAAGATCTGGTACAGGCCGTAGTCGAAGGACAGCGGCAGTGCCACGAAGACGATGTCGCCGCTTGCGTAGCCGATCTGGGAGGAGATCGCGGTGGCCGCGAACGTCATCTGCGCGTGGGTGCAGACGACCGCCTTGGGCAGGCCGGTGCTACCCGACGTATAGAGAAGGCACGCGGGGTCGACCGCCAGCGGCGGCCGGCCAGGCAACCGGACCGGTCCGTCCTGGCTCGCGTCTGCGGTCGCCCTGGCGTCGGCCAGCCACGCCACCGTGACGCCCCGCTCGGCTGCCGTCTGCCTGACGCGCTCGCTATCGCTGACCACCAGGGCCGGCTCCGCGTCGGTGATCAGATGAGCCAGCGCCGCGACCGGAGCCTGGTCGCTGACGATCACGAAGGCCGCGCCGGCCCGTGAGCAGCCGTAGAGCAGGGCGGGCGCGAGCACGGACGACGAGATGGCCAGCAGCACCCGGTCGCCGCGCCGGACGCCGTTGCTGGCCAGCCAGCCGGCCAGGCCGCGGCTGGCCAGGTCGAGCCAGCGGTAGTTCACGATGGTGGTGCCGTCGCTCACCGCGTCCGCGTCCGGGTACCTGGCCGCCGCCTCGTCGAGCAGATCGTGCAGCAACGGCGGCCAGGTCATGACGCCAGCTCCGGCGTGGCGGCCGTGGCCGCCGCGAACAGGTCGCACAGCGAGGAAATCGTCCGCAGGCTGTCCGCGGTGAGGTCGTCGGGGTCCAGTTCAACCCCGAGTCGCTGCTCCGCCCGCTCGATGAGGTCGACCAGGCGGAATGAGCTGAAGCCGGGCAGCGAGCGCAGCTCGGTTCCCGGCTCAAGGGACGCGACGTTCAGGCCGGTGATCGCGCCGAGCTCGTCGGTCACGACCGCGCGCGGGTCGCCCCTGCCGGTTGCCGCCGGCGTGACGGGCGGCGCGACGGCCGTCGCTGACGGTGCGGCCTGGGCCGGGGCCAGCTGGCGGGCCAGCTCGATGTCGGCGCGAAGCAGCTCGTCGACCTGGTCCGCGATCGCGGGCGAGACGGCCTGGCCGCGGCGCGCTCGCCGCTCGGCCACGAACGCGAGCGTCGACAGCCGCAGCCACGCCTGCGCCAGTTGCTCCGCCGCTGCGGTGCCGTCCGGCCGATCGCCGACGCTGGCGAGCCAGGCGGCGTGCAGCTGCCTGGACCGGCTCAGCAGCCACACGTCGAGTACCAGCCGTGCCAGCGCCGTTGGATCGCTGACCGCCGCGCGGGCGGCGGCGGCGTACCGTTCGATGTCCGGCCGGGCCGCCGCCATCGCTGTCGCGTTGCCGGCCAGCACCACGTCCGGGTCGAGCCGGGGCGGTGATCCGGCGTCGAGCTCCAGGACGGTGGCGCCGCCGTCTTGTCCGCCGCAGGCGGCGGCATCGAGGTCGGTGGCCGGGATCAGCCAGACGCCGGGCTGGGCCTGGCCCCACTCGGTGTTGTTCTGGTACCCGTCGGCGATCAGGGCCTGCCGCGAGTCGGCTCGCAGCAGCAGGAAGCTGTGGTCCAGGTGCCGCTGCCCGGCGTAGGGCACCCAGCTCATCGAATAGGCGTCGGCGACCACGTACAGCGGCGCGTGCCCAGGGGCTTCGGCGGCGAGGTCGCGCAGCCCGGTGCCGTCCAAGCCCTCCCGCCGCGCGGTCACCCGCATGCCGAGCAGCGCCTGCGCCTCGGTGAGCCGGTCGTCAAGGGCGGCCGCGACGGCCGGCCGCCCGTCCGGCTCGATCGTCAGCTTGAACCGCAGGTACGCGCCGAGCGCCAGGTGCGCACCCGGATGCCGCCGGTCGGCGAGCATGGCCAGGTTCGCCTGCATGCAGTCGAGCGCCCCAGCCTGGATGCTGGCCAGCACCGGCGACCAGAGGTCGTCGGTCGCTGGCGTCGCGCCAGCTAGTGTCATGTCAGCTCACCCCGGCACTTTGCGCGGTCACGAGTCGCAGCCGTGCGGTCGCCGCCCGCAGCGCCTGCTCGTCGGCGGGCGTGTCGGTCACGGTTCCGGCAAGCAGGTCGTCGTAAGCGGTTAGGTCCAGCAGCCCGTGCCCGCTCACGCAGACAAGCACCCCGTCCTCCTTGGCAGGCACCTCGCCGGTGGCGGCTCGGGCGGCGGCGGCGAGCGCGTGGCCGGCTTCCGGGGCCGGCACCACCAGCTCCGCCAGCGCGAACCTCCGGCCCGCCTCGAGCGCCTCGGCCTGCCCGATCGCGACGGCGGCCACCTGGCCCCTGTGCCGCAGCGCCGAGACGAGCTTGGCGGCGCCGTGGAACCGCAGCCCGGCCGCGTGCGAGCTGGGAATGGCGAAGCCAGAGCCGATCGTGTACATCGCCTCGAGCGGGCCGGTGCCTGTCGCGTCGGTGACGTCGTAGGCGTACACGCCGCGAGTGAGCTTCGGCGTCGCCGCTGACTCGGCGGCGACAAGCTCGGGCAGCTCGCCAAGCTCCCCGGCCGCGTAGCCGGCCAGGAACGGCAGCGCGGCACCGCCGAAGTTCGAGCCCGCCCCCACGCATCCGATCACCGCGCCGACCCGCGCGTCCGCCTCGCTAAGCTGCTCGATCGCCTCAAGCCCGATCACCGACTGGTGCAGCAGGCTGTAGGTCTCGCCGCTGCCGATGCAAAAGGCCCGGCCCGGTCCGGCCTTGGCGTACTCGACGGCCTCGCCGATCGCCAGCGCGAGGCTGTTGCCAGCCGGACCGCCGCTGCCCCGGCCGAGCCCGGTCAGCGCGCTCGGGCTGGCGTGCACGCTGGCCCCGAGCAGCCGCATCAGGCTGCCCCGGTAGGGCTTGTCCCGCAGGCTCCCGTCCACCATGAACACGGTGCAGGCCAGCCCGAACGTGGCCGCCGCCGCTGCCAGCGCGGTTCCCCACTGGCCGGCGCCCGTCCCGGTGACCAGCTCGCGCACGCCGGCCCGCTGGTAGTAGTACGCCTGCGCCAGCGCGGTATTGAGCTTGTGGCTGCCAGACAGGTTGCCGCCCTCGTACTTGACGTAGATCGGCACCCGGGCGCCGATCTCGGCCTCGAACCGGCGCGCGCGCCACAGCGGCGACGGCCGGTACCTGGCGTACTCGGCGCGGACCGGCTCGGGGATCGGCCACCACTCCCGCGCCGAGATGGCCTGCCGCACCAGTTCAAGCGGAAGCTGGACGCTGACCCCGGTCGCGGCGGCCTGCGGGGTCAGGTCGGGCGGCAGCGGCTCGCCGAGACAGGGCAGCACGCTCCGCCACGCGGGCGGCAGCCCGGTCATGGGCCCGCCCCCGTGCCGCGCGCCACCACGTCGATCAGGTCGGCCACCGTGTGGAAGGTGTGCCCGATGAACAGGTCGTCGGGCAGCGTGACCTCGAGCTCGTCCTCCAGCCTGATCAGCATGCCGATGAAGCCGAGCGAGTTGATCCGCAGCAGGTCGCCGCTGAGCGGCTCGCTGTCGGAAAGCTGCTCGGGCGCGATGGGCAGCCGCGACTCGAGCACCAGCACGCGCTTGACCGCGAGGCTGATGGCGGCGGTCCGGTGGCCGGCCGCCGTCACGGCGGGTCCTCGCCGTCGGCCTCCCAGCCGCCGCGCAGGTCACCGTGGCCCTCGATCACCCAGCTATAGGTCATCAGCGCCGCCAGGCCGACCGGGCCGCGCACGTGCAGCCGGCCGGTGCTGATCGACAGCTCGGGCCCGAGGCGCATGGTCGGGCCGTCATGCAACCGCAGCGAGGAGTTGACCACGAGCGCCGCGGCGTCGACGGCGGCCAGGAAGCGCTCGATCACGGCCGGGTCGGCGGCGGCCACGCCCTCGGTATGCCGCGAGCCATGCCTGCGGATATGCGCGATCGCCTGCTCAACGCCGGCGACCGACCGGATGCCGATGGTCCGGTCCAGGAATTCCCGCCCGTCGTCGTGCTCGGCCAGCCTTTCGACCGTGAGCGGTCCCGCGGTGACCGGGGCGTGCAGCGGGATGGACTCGTCAACTCGCAGGCGATAAGGCTGACCGGATCGGTCGCTCAGCCGTACCAGGGCGCTGACCAGGTCGGCGGCCACGTCAGCGTGCGCGAGCACCATCTCCAGCGTGTTACAGGCGGTCGGCTCTGCGACCTTGCTGTCCAGCGCGATCCTGGCGGCCTGCTCGACGTCGGCACTGCGGTCGACGTACAAGTGGTTGACCCCGCCCCCGCTGGCGATCACGGGGATCGTGCTGTTGCGCAGGCAGTAGTCGATGAGGGACGGGCTGCCGCGCGGGATCAGCGCATCGATCACGTCGGCCCGGCTGAGCAGTTCCCGCACCACCCGCCGGTCGGGATCGGCGAGCACCTGGACCAGGCCGGCGGGCAGCCCGGCGGCGTGCAGCGCCTCGGCCGCGATCGTGGCAAGCGCCTGCGCGGTGCCTGCGATCTCGGCGCCGCCGCGCAGGATCACCGCGTTGCCGACGGCGACGGGAAGCAGCGCGCCCTCGACGGTGACGGTCGGCCGCGCCTCGTAGATCATCAGGACCAGTCCGAGTGCCTTGCGTACCTGCCTGATCGTCGCGGTGCCGCTCGCCTTCAGCTCCGGTCCGGGCGCGGTCGCGGCAGGCAATGCCCGCGCCACCTCCCCGGCCAGTGCGACCAGGCCGGCCAGGTGCCGCTCGGATACCGTCAGCCGCTCGACCAGCGCGTCAGCAAGGCCGCGGTCCCGCGCCGCGGCCACGTCCGCCGCGTTGGCACGCCGCACGAGGTCCCAGCCCTTGCCGAGGCGGGCGGCGAGCTCATCGCAGTAGGCCAGGTAGACCGGGCTGCCCGGGGCCGGCGCTTCCGCCCTGGCACCGGCCGCGGTCGCGAGCAGCTCGGCAAGCATCACGCGCTCACCACATGAACTGCCCGCCGTCCACGATGAGCTTCTGGCCGGTCATGTAGCTGCTGGCCGGGCTGACCAGGAACTCAAGCGCGTCAGCGATGTCGTCGACGGTGCCGATGCGATGCTGCGGGACCTCGGTGAGCACGCTGGCGCGGTGCTCGGGGTCGTCCAGCCGGAACCTGGTCCTCAGCTCATCGGTCTCCGTCATGCCGGGGATCAGGCAGTTGACCCTGATCCGGGGCGCCAGCTCGAGCGCCAGGCACTTAGTGAGCTGCAGCAGGCCGGCCTTGCTGGCGCAGTAGTTCACGCCGTCCCTGCGCGGCCTGATGCCGGTGGTGGCGCCGACATTGACGATCGTGCCGCCGTCAGTGGTCGCGAGCATCGCGGGCGCGAACGCCTTAACCAGGTAAAAGGCGCCGGACAGGTTGGTGTCGAGCACCGTACGCCAGTCGTGCGTGCTCATCTGGAGGAACGGGCGATCGGCGTTGATCCCGGCGTTGTTCACAAGCACCCGGGGCACGCCCAGGTCAGCGAGCACGCTGGCGGCGGCGGCGGCGACGGCGTCCGGGTCGGACACGTCAACCCTGGTCACCGACAGCTGGCCGCCGAGCTCGGCCGCGGCCTTGGCAGCCGCGTCGTCATTGGCCAGGTACCAGGCGGCCACCTGGTAGCCCAGGCGGCATAGCCGGCGGCTGAAGCTGAGCCCGATGCCCCTGGTACCGCCGCTGACCACAGCGAGCGGGCGCATCACGCGATCCTCCCGGCCATAACTGCCCGGCCCGTACCAGGTCAGCGAGCGTGGCGATGGTCGGCGACCGGAGGAACTCGATGATCGGCGGCGCGATGTTGTAGCGCTCGCCCACCTCGGCAAGCACGGTGACGATGTTCAGCGAATGGGCACCGTAGTCGATCACCGACCAGTCGCGGTGGATCTCGGCCACGCCGAGCGTCTCCGACCACATCTGTGCTAGCTCGCGCTCAAGGTCATCGGCGTATTGCGCCGGTGCCGTGCCGCCGTCCTGTGTCGCCGCGGCGTCCGATGCCTCGAACTGGCCGGCGAGCGCCACCAGCGCGTCCCTGTCCGTCTTGCCGGCACCGGTCACCGGCACCTTTCCTATGTCAAAAATCCGCGTAGGGATCATGTAGGCGGGCAGTTGCCCGCGCAACCGGCCGGCCAGCTCGGCGTGGTCGACGGCCTGGCCGTCGTCGGCCAGCACGAACAGCACGAGATCCCGCTCGGCGCCGCTGCCGCGGGCCGCGGCGATGGCCTGCCTGACTCCGGGCACCGCGTTGGCCACCGTCTCGATCTCGCCCAGCTCGATCCGGTAGCCGCGCACCTTGACCTGGGTGTCGTCCCGGCCGAGGAATATGAGCACGCCGTCCTCGTCGGCGATCACCCGGTCGCCAGTCCGGTACATCACCGCCGTGCTGGCCCGTGCGAAGCCAGCAGCGAAGCGGTCGGGAACGAATCGTTCCGCCGTCTTTTCCTTGTCGTTGATGTAGCCCTCGGCCGGGCAGCGCCCGCCCAGGTACAGCTCGCCTGGCACGCCGACCGGTGCCAGGTGCCCGGTCACGTCGACCACATAGCCATGCACCCCGGCCAGCGGCAGGCCGATCGGGACGTGCTCTGGCCACGTGCGCTGGGTACCGCGCAGCCGGTGCGTGGTCACCGCGTGAGTCTCGGTCGGGCCGTACAGGTTCACGAGAACGCAGTGCGGGTGATCGGCGAAGAACTCCCTGACCTGGTCGTCCACCAGCAGTTGCTCACCCGAGACGCACATGTAGCGCAGCGCGGGCAGCCGGGCGCGCATGGCCTTGGCGCAGAGCACGAGCGGGCGCAGGGCGGCCACGGGCAGGTAGACGTGGCTGACCTCGGTCGCCGCGAGCCGGTCGAGCAGCACGGCGAAATCCCGCCGGTCGGCCGGCTCGCGAGAGATGACCGTGCCGCCGACGACCAGCGTGGGCACGATCTCCTGGAACGACACGTCGAAGCCAAGCGGCGCGTACTGCATGAACCGGGTCTGCGCGTCCATGCCGAGCGCCGCGATCTGCCAGCCGGTGAGGTTCAGCAACGGGCCCTGGCCCATCAGCACGCCCTTGGGCTGGCCGGTCGAACCGGAAGTGAACATCACGTAAGCCGGATGGTCCGGGCTCGGCGGCGCCAGCGCGACCTGCGGGCCAGGGCTGGTCAGCTCGGCCAGGCTCGTCGCGGTCAGGCCCTCGACGTCGATGGCCGTGCCGATCGCGATCTTGCAGCAGGCCCGTTCCGCCATGTACCGCAGTCGCTCCGGTGGCTGGCCCGGGTCGAGCGGCAGGTAGGCCGCGCCGCAGCGCAAGATCGCCAGCATCGCCGTGGCCGTGCCTGACAGCGTGTCCGGGCACACCCCGACCACGTCGCCAGGTCGCACGCCGAGCCGGGCAAGCCCGGCCGCGGCGCTGCGGGCCGACTCGGCGAGCTCACCGTAGCTGAGCTGGCCGGCCTGGTCTTCGATGGCGATCGCGCTCGGCTGCCGTGCGGCCGCCGCTTCGAGCCACCCGGTCAGTGTCGGCACCGGCACGTCGGCCGGGTAGCCGTCGGTGCGGCGGCTGGTGACCGCCGAGGCGTCGGTGAACAGGTCGGCCAGCGGCACCGATGCGTCGGCCAGCACCGTCCGCAGCGCCTGCCGCAGCGAGATCATCAGGCCATCCGCGGCCGGCGGCGAGATCAGGGTCGTGTCATGCTCGAGTTCGAGCAGCCAGCGGCCGTCCACCGGGGTGACGCCGAGCCACAGGTCGAACTTGGCCGTGCCGATGCCCGGCTCGCGCACGCCCCTGATGATGCCTGCCGTACTGCCGTCGTAGGTGTCCTGCATGGCGAGCATGGCGGCGAACAAGGGGTTGCGGTTGGTCGAGCGATCGGGCTGCACCTGCGCCACGATCTGGTTGAAGGCCACGTCCACGTTGGCCCGGCAGTAGTCGAAGGCCGCTCGCACCACCTGCTTGGCGTGCTCGTCGAACGGCCGGGCCCAGTCGATGTCGACCATGATCGGCAGGGTGTTCACGAAGAACCCGCACAGGTCGAAGGCGGCGACCGTGCGCCTGGCCACGAACGGGCTGCCGATCAGCACCGTGCTGGCCCCGGCATGCCGCCCGACCACCGCGCTGTAGACCGCCGTGAACAGCACCGCCGGCGTGATCTCCAGCCGCATCGCCGTCCGCGTCAAGTCCTGCGTCTCCGCCGCGCTCAGCAGCCATTCCAGCCGCGCGCCCGCGAACTCGGTCTCGGCCGGCCGGCCAGGTCGCGGGCACAGCACCTGGGCGGGTACCTCCCGCAGTCGCCGCGCCCACTCGCTCACCCGCTCGGCCGTCCTCGGGTCGGCCGCTACCCGCTGCTGCGCGCGCAGTTCCCGCAGCAGCGCGGTCTCCCTGGCTACCCGCAGCGACTCGATGTCCGTCGCGGCGAACTTTCCGGCAAGGACCGATTCGAGGTCACGGGCGATGGGGCCGAGCGACATGCCGTCGCCGACGATGTGATGAATCACAAGCAGGATGGCAGCGCGGCTGCCATCGGCCGCCCGCAGGTAGCCGGCGCGCCATGGCGGCTGCTTGGTCAGCTCGAATGCCGGGCGGCCGAGGCGCACCGCCCACTCGGCGGCGGCCTGGTCATAGTGCTCCGTCGCGACCTGCGCCACGGTCAGCGGCACGCTGGCGGCGGTGGGCGACGGGGCGAGCCGCGCGTGCATCTGCGGCCGCAGGCCGAACACCTGCCGCAGCGCAGGCTGGATGGCCGCCAGGCAGGCAAGCCCGTCCGCCACCTGGCTGGCCTGGACCGACGGATCGATCTCGAACCAGAGGACCTGGTTGTAGATCTCTTTCACCGGCACGCGGCCGTCGATGGCCAGCAGGCCCATCTGGGAGTCAGTTAAAGGCAGCATCGTCTCATCCGCGACCATCGCGGCGGGTGCCGGCGTGCTCACGCGGCGTCCGCGTCATCGGTTCGACCGGTCGCCTGGCCGCTGCCATCACCCGGGATCAGGGCGGCCAGCCAGCGCTTGAGGTCACCGACCGTGCGCAGCCCAGCGAGGGCAGAAGCGTCAATCTCCGTGTCGTCATCAGCGACCTGCACGGCCAGGCGCAAGATCGTCAGTGACTCAATGCCAGCGGCCGGCAACGCAGTGCTGTCGTCGAATGGGAACGAGGTATGCCGGGCGATCACCGCATCCAAGCCGACCGTTGCTTCCATCGTGCCGCCTGGCTCCGCATCGTCGGGGCAGGGGAAATCCTAACAGTGCCATGCATGAAACTGGAAGTCCTGTTTCATGCATGATGTCGCTCCCCGCATTTCATGATCATTCAGGCTGGCCAAAGGTGATCACCATCGTGGCCTGATAGGCGATCCTGGCCAACCTGAGTGGGGCTTACCGAGTCTGAATGGTCATAATGGCGTGGCTTACCCGATCCGGCAGCGGCGGGGGAGCGGCGCTGACCTTCGGGATGGCCGGCCTGGCCGGCGGGCAGGCGGGACACGTGGCGACAGCACAGCCAGGTTCGGGGGGACCGGGTCGCAGGACGTTTCTGGTGCTGGCGGGCGGCCTGACGCTGGGCGCCGGGGCAGGCACGGTGATCGCGCTGGCCGCCGCCGGCCGGCCTGGCTCAGGCGGGCACTCTGGTCCTGGCGGCGCGGCAAGCACCCCAGGAGCGCCCGGATCGGGCGGCGCGGCGAGCACGTCCAGCACGGGCCGGACACCTGGGGCCGCCCGCACGGCGCCTGCCCGGCCGGCCGACTGGATGGCCCTGCGCGGGCAGCTGTCTACGGGACGGCTGCTCCAGCCGGGCAGTGCCGGCTACTACCCGGCCCGGCTCCAGTTCGACCCGAGGTTCGACAACGCCAGGCCGGCCGGGATCGCGTACTGCGCGATCCCGGCGGACGTCAGCGCGTGCCTGGCGTTCGCCCGCCGGTTCGGCGTGCCCATCGCCGCGCGCTCGGGCGGGCACAGCTACGGTGGCTGGTCGACCACGACCGGCCTGGTGATCGACGTGAGCCGGATGTCGCGGGTCACGGTTGACGCCGCGACGGGCACGGCCCGGGTGGGGGCTGGCACGCTGCTCATCGACCTGTACGGCGAGCTCGCTGCCCGCGGGCTCGCCGTCCCAGGCGGCTCTTGCCCCACCGTGGGCGTGGCGGGCCTCGCCCTCGGCGGAGGCGTCGGCGTCGTCGGCCGGCTCTACGGGCTGACCTGTGACAACGTGGTCGCCGTGCAGATCGTGACCGCCGACGGCGTGGTGCGCGAGTGCAGCCAGGTCAGCAATCCTGACCTGTTCTGGGCGTGCCGGGGCGGTGGTGGCGGCAGCTTCGGCGTGGTCACCGAGTTCACCCTGCGCACCCATCCGGCGCCCGACCTCGTGCTGTTCTACCTGCAGTGGCCGTGGTCGCAAGCCGCGCAGGTGGTGTCCGCGTGGCAGTCGTGGGCCCCGGCCGCGCCCGACGAGCTCTGGTCCAACCTGCACCTGAGCGCCGCACCAGGAGGCGCCGAGCCCCAGGTCAGCGTCGGCGGCACCTACGCCGGCGGGATCGCGCAGGCTCAGGGCCTGCTTGACCGGCTGTACGCGGCGGTCGGATCGGGACCGTCGAGCATCTTCGTGCAGAGCGAGCCGTACCTGAGCGTGATGCTGGTCGAGGCGGGCTGCGCGTCGCTGTCAGTGGCCCAGTGCCACCTGCCGTGGCAGAATCCTGCGGGCACCCTCGTGCGGGAACCCGAGCTGGCCAAGTCCGATTTCTATACCGTCAGGCTGCCGTCGGCCGGGATCAGGACCCTGCTCGGCCAGGTGGAGCAGATGCAACTCGTCTCCGGCGCTCCAGGGGCGGCCGGCGGCGTGGCGTTCGACGCGTTCGGGGGCGTGATCAACCGGGTCAGCCCGGACGCCACCGCGTTCGTGCATCGCGACACGCTGTTCCTGGCCCAGTACACGACCACCTGGACCGCGCCGCCATCAGGCCGTACGCCAGGACCAGGCGGACCAGGTGGCGCGGCCGGAGCCCGGTCAGCGCCCGTGCAGCGGCAGCGCGCCTGGCTCGCCTCGTTCCACGCGGCCATGCGACCGTATGCCAGCGGGCAGGCCTATCAGAACTATGCCGACCCGGACCTGGCAGACTGGCAGCGTGCCTACTACGGCGCCAACTACCCTCGGCTACAGCGGATCAAGGCCGCCGTTGATCCGACCGACCTATTCCACTTCCCGCAGTCGATCCAGCTGCCTGGTAGCGGGTAGGCGCGGCGGGGACCGAGATCGGCTAGCGCCATGCCTGTCCTGGCGGTCAGGGGTGGAGCCGGAGCAAGCCAAACACCACGAACCCGACGGCGAGCACGAGAATGGCCGTCACGAGGCTATTGTGCTGCCTGGTCTTCCGGTATCCGCTGAGTCGCTGCTTGCCGGTCTTTACGTCGCCATGGGAGGCGTAGGTCTTGTTCGCCCACCAGCCGAGCACGACCCCGGCGATGAGGAATACCAGCGCAAGCCCATAATCAACCGGCTCCATCGGCGTTCCTCTCCCGCCCGGCCCATGCGGCTACCGCCAGGCCAGCATTCCATCCAGACCTTCCCGCGAGGAGGACATCCGATCAATAGATAATCGCCGCGTTTGGCAAAGATTTACCCTGCAATAGCCTGGTCATTGCCTTAGGCGCAGGGATCAGTTGTCATAAATGGAGAGGACGAGCATGAACGAAGCGCTTACCGCCGAGACCGTGACTATCACTGGTCATGGTGGCGACGAGATCGAGGCTTACCGGGCGATTCCGCAGGGCGCGGACTCGTTCGGCGGCGTGGTGGTCATCCACCACATGCCCGGATACGACTCGGCAAGCAAGGAGATCACCAGGAAGTTCGCCGCGCACGGGTACGCCGCGGTCATGCCGAACCTGCACTACAGGGACGCCCCGGGCGCCAGCCCAGACGACGCGGCCGCCGCGTCGCGCGCCAAGGGCGGCGTCCCTGACGACCGCCTGGTCGGGGACGTCAGCGGCGCGGCCGACTACCTGCGCGCGCTGCCTGGCAGCAACGGCAAGGTCGGCGTCATCGGCTACTGCTCCGGTGGGCGGCAGTCTTTCCTCGCGGCGTGCAGCCTGCAGCTTGACGCCGCGGTCGACTGCTACGGCGCCGCGGTCGTCCGCGTGCCAGAGGGCCTGCCGTTCACGATGAAGCCGATCGTGAGCCTGGGCGAGCACCTTTCCTGCCCGCTGCTCGGGCTGTTCGGCGCGGACGACCAGTACCCCACTCCTGAGGAGGTCGCCGAGCTTTCATCGGCGCTCGACGGGTTCGGCAAGGCGCACGAGTTCCACACCTACGAGGGCGCGGGCCACGCCTTCTTCTCCGTGGACCGGCCCGCCTACCGGGTCGAGGCGGCCAGGGAAGGCTGGGAGCAGGTCTGGGCGTTCTTCGGCAAGCACCTCGCGGGCTGAGGGGCGGCGCGCATGTGCACTTACCTGACGGAGAACATCGCCGCGGCCGGTAGCGGCAAGGGCGCCCAGGGATGGTTCAGGCTGAGCGAGGCCAGCGTCTACCTCGATCATCCCGTGCACGCGCTTGCCGACCACACCTTGAACATCGACTTCAAGAACCCGGGCCTGGGCCCGTCGGCCAGGGTCGCCGTGGAGCTGACCCCGCAGACCGCGCGCGCTCTGGTGGCGGCGATCGAGTCGGCACTGGCCGCCGCGCCGGCTGGCCTGGTCTAGCCGCCGGCCTAGCCTGGCAACTCGCGGGCGGCGGGGATCAAGCCCCTGCCGCCCGCCCCTGCCGGGCCAGCCGGCCGGCCCGGCGCGCCGCGACCGGCGAGCCTGAGCTCGTTCTCAATGTCGGTGGCTGGTGCCAGGATCGAGGGGTGGCGGACAGGAGGAGCAGATGAAGTTCATCGTCGGGCGTGAGTCGCTCGGCGAGGCTGTGGCGTTCGTCGCCCGGGCGCTCTCGTCCCGGCCGGTGGTCCCGCTGCTGTCTGGCATGTTGCTCGATGCCGGGCCGGATGGCCTGGTCCTGTCGTGCTTTGACTACGAGGTTTCGGCACGGGCGACGATCGATGCTGACGTCATCGAGCCTGGGACGGCGCTTGTGCCGGGGCGCTTGCTCGCCGAGATCACCAAGAGCCTGCCGGCGAAGCCCGTCGAGTTCTCCGACGACGGCGAGGTCGTGAACCTTAGCTGCGGCCGGGCCGAATTCGGGCTCGTCTGCCTTCCGGTGCGGGACTACCCGGCGCTGCCCAAGTCGCCGCCGCCGGTGGGGACCACCAGCGGCGGGGCGCTCGGGTGCGCCGTGGGCCAGGTGGCGCCGGCCGCGAGCCGGGACGACACGCTGCCCATGCTGACCGCGATCTGCCTCGACGTCGACGGGTCCGTGCTGACCCTGGCGGCCACCGACCGGTACCGGCTCGCGGTCAGCGAGGTGCCCTTCGCGCCAGCCGAGCCCGACCTGCGGGCGATCGCGCTGGTGCCGACCAAGATCATGGTTGACGCGGCGCGGACGCTCGACGCGGGCTCCGCCGTGACGATCGCGTTCGCGGTGGCCGGCGCCGGCCGGGATGGCCGGCGTGGCGCTGGCGGTGCCGACGACCAGCCGCGTCCCGCCGAGGGGCTGATCAGCCTGGACACCGGTGATCGCAGGCTGACCGCGCGGCTGATCGGCGGCGAGTTCATCAAGTACCGGAGCCGGTTCCCCGACGAGTTCGGTTCTCGCGCCGACCTGCCGGCCGGGCCAATGATCGCGGCGGTCAGGCGAGCGGCGCTGGTGGCCGAGCGGGCGGGTCCGGTGCGGCTGTCGTTCCGGCCGGACGTGGTCACGATCGAGGCGCACGCCGAAGGGAGGGCGCGCGCCGCCGAGACGGTCGGCGCCGAGTTCGTCGGCGAGCACTCGGTGATGACGTTCAACCCGCATCACCTGCTCGACGGGCTCACCGCCGCCATGGCGACAGGTGCGGCGGCTCCCGGCAAGACGGGCGCTGCAGGGAAGGCCGGCGCGGCGGGCAAGGCCGGCGCGAGGGCGGAGGCAGCCGCGGTAGGGGAGGCAGGCGCGGTAGCTGAAGCCGGCGCGGTAGCGGGGGCAGGCGCGGCGAAGGAGGGTGAGCCGGAGGCGCCCGCCGGAGCAGCATCCGAGCAGGGAAGGATCAGGCTCGAGTTCACCAGCGCTGCCAAGCCCGCGCTGATCACCTGGGCTGGTGACGACGAGCAGGATGCTGGCCCGGAGGGCGAGGGACCGAACGTACCCGCGTTTCGTTATCTGGTCGTTCCGCTGCGGGTGCCGACGCGCGGCTAGGGCGCTAGCAGGCAGTCAGGACATTCAGCCCCGGCCGCGTGAGCGAGGCAGGCAGCCGCCGCCAAGTACCCTGCGCAGCCCACGCCACAAGAAGATCAGGACCGCCACCACGATGAGCAGCGGCTTGGGCAGGAACGCTCCGAGCCAGCCGAACGGCCGGAACAAGGCGATGATCAAGAACATGGCGATCACGAAAAGGGCCAGGTTCACCGTCGCCCAAGCCCGCGCCCTGCGGCGGCCCGGGCGCTGCTCCGCGGTCCGATAGGACCCGCCGCCTGAGCTGCCCGCGCCCCGCGCGCTGGCCAGGGGCTGCGGCGGTGGCCACGCTCCGCTGAGGCTAGCGGGATGCGGGAGGTCGCTGAGGACATTCGCCAGGTCCAGATCGGTCTTGGCGGCGAAGGCGGCGTCTAGGCGCTGCTGGAATTCCTCGATCGTCAGCCGTCCGTGCGCGTAGTGCTCGCGCAGGCTGGCGGCGGCCGCCTCCCGCTCCGCGTTGCCGACTCGAAGACCCGATCCTGCCGCCATGTGTTCCTCCTGTGGCCGACCGCTGGCGTGCCCGAGGCGCCCGTATCGGCCCCCGCTCGGCGCGGGCGCCAGGGCTCGGCCAACGACAAGACGATATATCGCAAGTCTGCTGCGTCGCAACTCCCTGGCCGCCGCGAACCGCACGCTGTGGTCGATGCCCGGCTGGGCGGTGGTGCAGATCCGCTGCGGTGCCCTATATGTCGCCGAAGTAGCCGCTGTTTTGCGTCTGAGGATTGGTGATCTGGGCTGACACGCGGAACGTTCCCGCGTGCGCGAACACCAGCGTCAGCGTGAGCTGCGGGCCTGGGTGCCTGGAGTCCACATGAGTGAGCACGAGGTGCATGCTGTTCGGGAGGAGCCGGACCATGCTGTGCGCGGGGATCGTGAGCGCGCTGACGGCGCGCGCCGTTGACGATCCGGGTCGGCTCGGACCGCGTAGCAAGACGGCGCCTCCCGAGCTGCTGGTGACCTTGGTCAGCCGATCGGCCGGGCCGGAGTTCTGTATCACCAGGTACCCGTCTGCCGTGTTGACGCCGCTGACTTCTAGCACGTAGGCATTCGAGACCTTGATCGGGGGCGGTGTGTCTGCCAGCGACCGCGCGCAGCCGGCCAGCGCGGCCGTAAGGCAGACGGTCCCGGCGATGACGGCAGCCAGGCCTGGCTGGCGGCGATTGCCCGGCATCCTTCTCGTGCCTCGCCTTCTCTGGGTAGCACAGCTACTTTCTCACCCCGGTGCTCGCGCGCGCCGGGCGGCTGGCCAACTTGCAAGGGTACGGGGGCCGAACTCCTGCGCCTAGCATTCTGCCGGGTCGCACGGTGCCTCGTCGGCGAACTCTGCCTCGCAGCACTCTGGCGTGACGGTCTCCGGCGCGAGCAGCATTGTCCTTTCGCTGCGGTTGGATGCCAGGATGGCACGACTGATCTCGCCGAGCTGCTCGAGCTGCTCAGGCGTGAGCGCGTCAATCAGGGACCGGCGAACCTGCTCGACGTGCCCAGGCGCCGCTTCCTCAAGCGCGGCGAGTCCAGCATCGGTGAGTCGCGCGATCTGGCCCCGGCGATCAGTGGGGCAGTCCCTCCTGTCCACCCAGCCGCGCTCGGATAGCCGGGCCACCGCGTGCGAGAGCCTGCTCTTGCTGAACGTGGACGCCTTCGCCAGCTGGGTCATCCGCAGCTCCCTGTCGGGTGCCTCGGACAGGTGCACGAGGATCTCGTAGTAGCCGTGCGGCAGCTCGGAATCACGCAGGAGCTGCGCGTCGATCGCCGCGAACATCGACTGGCACGCCGTCAGGAACCAGCGCCAGCAGCGCTGCTCCTGCTCGCTGAGCCATCGCGTCGTTTCGGGCATGCCACCCACTATACCCCAACTGGTTGAGCGTTTGACAACTCTCCAGAAGCTTGATATTGGTTGTCTACTCAACAACCTCGCGGGGGGCATCCCGGCGACAGGCCAGCGGAGATCCCAGCGATCCCGGCGACGGGCTCAGCGATCATCGGAGTTAGACATGACGACAATTCCTGGTTACGTAGCTGGCACCTGGACCATCGACACGGTGCACTCGGAGGTCGGGTTCTCCGTGCGGCACATGATGGTGAGCAAGGTGCGCGGCAGGTTCACGAAGTTCTCCGGCGAGCTGGTCACGGCGCCGGATGCGCTCGGATCCTCGGTGCATGCCGAGATCGACCTCGCCTCGATCGACACCGGCAACGAGCAGCGTGACGGTCACCTGCGCTCGATCGACTTCTTCGACGTGGAGAACCACCCGCTGATGACCTACCGGTCCACCGGGCTGCGGGCCGAAGGCGATCAGTACGTGCTCGACGGCGAGCTGACGCTCAAGGGCGTCACCAGGAGCGTGCCGCTGGCCCTTGAGATCAACGGGTTCGGGCCGGACCCCTACGGCGGCACCAGGGCCGGATTCACGGCGACCGCCGAGATCAATCGCGATGACTTCGGCGTGAGCTACAACGCCGCGCTGGAGACCGGCGGCTTCATCCTTTCCGACAAGGTCGCCATCCACCTGGAAATCGAGGCGATCTTGCAGAAGTAGCGACGTCAGGCCGATGGGCCGGTGCCATGCCCGTCCGTGGCCAGGAGAAACGTGGAGCCCGTGCGGTCGCCTTAGAGCAGCACGGGCTCCACGTTGGCGTCACAGGTGGCGGCGGGCCG
>JASIBM010000179.1 GCA_030045175.1 Streptosporangiaceae bacterium
ACCTCGGCGTATGGGCCAAGAGCCCGAACAAGACCGCGGCGTGGGACCTGATCACGGTGATGGACAGCCCTGCCAACGCGACCACGTTCGCGAACTCCCAGGGGTTCTTCCCCGAGTTCACCACCGCGCTGAGCAACGGCAAGTACACCAGCAGCCCGATCCTGTCCGGCTTCGCCAAGGCTGCGGGCTACACCCAGATCTCACCGCTGAACTCCAAGAACTGGGCGACCGCCGACGCCACGGACGCGATCATCCCGACCATGATGAAGGCACTGATGCAGGGCGCCAACTTCACGGCCACCGTGGACACGGCCAATACCGAACTGCAGGACGTGCTCAACACCGGCCACGAGTGACCGAGGGATAACCGGCAGAGATTGGCCAGCCGATGTCGCAGATCGCTGATGCCTCGCTGAACGCCAGGGCGCGCGCCTTCGTCCGGCGGCATCGGCTGGCCCCTTACCTGATGCTGGCGCCCGCGCTGGCCGGCATCGCCCTGGTGCTGCTCTGGCCACTCGCCCAGGTGGCGCTGTATTCCTTCCAGAACTACAGCCTGCCGCAGATCACCGGCGCCGCACCCACTCAGTGGATCGGGTTCGCCAATTTCACGCAGACCCTCGCCGACCCTGAGTTCTGGCTGTCGCTGCGGATCACGGTGCTGTTCGCCGCCGCGGTCGTGCCGCTCACGCTGGTAGTCGGCACGCTGGTTGGCCTGCTGCTGAACCGCCTGGGCAAGAAGATGGCCGTCTTCGTCAGCACCGCGGCGCTACTCGCCTGGGCCACTCCCCCGGTCTCGGCCACGGTGCTCTTCTACTGGCTGTTCAACCCGGACGGCGGCCTGGTCGACTGGACCTTGTCGAAGATGCCGCACTGGCTGGTCGGCAGCACCGACTGGGCCGGGTTCAACTGGACCACGTCAGACGCGCTGCATGTGTACACCGTGCTGACTGTGCTCGTGGTCTGGCAGTCGTTCCCTTTCATCGCGGTCACCGTGCTTGCCGGGCTGAAGACCGTCCCCGATGAGCTTTACGAGGCCGCCAGGGTCGACGGCGCCACGCCATGGCGGGTGTTCTGGAAGATCACCTACCCGCTGCTCAAGCCGATCTTCCTGGTGCTGCTGCTGTTGTCCGTCATCTGGGACTTCAACGTCTTCACCCAGTCGTACATCCTGACCGGGTTCCCCGGCAACCGCGACGAGTTCAACCTGTCGCTGTACATCTACGACAAGGCGTTCAGCAGCTTCCCGCCGTCCTACGGGCTCGGCGGCGCGCTCGCGCTGATCTTCACGCTGATACTGCTCGTCATCACGGTCGGCTACGTGCGCGCCTCGGTGCGGCAGGGAGCCCTGTCATGACAGGAACCGCCGCGAAGCGGCTCAGGGCCTTTTCGCTCAACGGCACCGGGGTGCTGGTCGCCCTCGTCACGCTGTTCCCGATCGTGTGGATGGTGAGCACGGCGTTCAAGCCGTCGCAGGAGATCTACTCACTGACCCCGAGCCTGTTGCCCGCCCATCCGACCCTCGGCAATTACCGCGCGGTCATCTCCGGGCAGGCATCGGGGATCGGCTCGTACTGGCTGTTCTTCTTCAACAGCATGAAGGTCACGCTGGCGACGGTGCTGCTCGCCTCGCTGCTAGCGCTGCTCGCCTCGGTCGCGGTCGCCAGGTTCCGGTTCAGGTTCCGCGCCTCGTTCCTGATCATGCTCCTGATCGTGCAGATGATTCCCGGTCAGGCGCTGATCATCGCGCTCTTCCTCGACTTCAGCAGGCTCGACCTCACCGAGACGCTGCTCGGGCTGATCATCGTCTACGCGGCGCAGGCACTCCCGGTCTCGATCTGGATGCTGCGCAACTTCGTCGCCACGGTGCCGAGGGAGCTTGAGGAGGCGGCGGCTATCGACGGCGCGAGCGCGCCCAAGATCTTCTGGCGGATCTTGTTCCCGCTGGTCGCCCCCGGCCTGGTCGCGGTCAGCATCTTCTCGTTCATCACCGCGTACAACGAGTTCATCGTGGCGCTTACGTTCCTGCTCCAGGCACAGTCGCAGTACACGCTGCCCATCTACGTGACCTACTTCTTCGGCCGCGGCGGCGCGGAGTGGGGGCCCATCATGGCCGCGTCCACGCTGTACACGATCCCCGTGATGATCTTCTTCCTGATCGTCAGGCGCCGGCTGGTGGGCGGCCTCGTCGCCGGGGCGGTGAAGGGTTGACCACCGACCAGTCACTGACCCGTCTCGCCGACGCGCTGCTGATCCCGCCGTTCCCCGGCCAGGTCGCGCCCGGCTGGGTGCGCGCGGCGCTGGCCGACGGCCTGGCGGGAGTCACCGTGTTCGGGCCGAACATCGCCGGGCGCGAACAACTGGCCGGGCTGATCGCGGCGCTGCGCGCCGCTACGGACGAGCCGGTCATCGCGATCGATGAGGAAGGCGGCGACGTCACCAGGATCGCGCACCTGACCGGCAGCCCCTACCCGGGCAACGCCGCGCTCGGCGCGGTCGACGATCCCGCCCTGACGCAGTCCGTCTACCAGGCGCTCGGCGCCGACCTGGCGGCACTCGGGGTCAACGTGAACCTGGCTCCCACCGTCGACGTGAATACCGCCGCCGACAATCCGGTCATCGGCACCAGGTCATTCGGCGCCGACACCGCGCTCGTGGCGCGGCACGCCGCCGCCGCCGTGACCGGGCTGCAGGCCGCAGGCGTGGCCGCGTGCGCGAAGCACTTCCCCGGCCATGGCAGCACGAGCAACGACAGCCATCACGTGATCGCCACCGTGACCGGCTCGATGGAGCTGATCGCCCAGCGGGACCTGCCGCCATTCCAGGCCGCGATCGCTGCCGGGGTACGCGCCGTGATGCCCGGTCACCTGCGGGTTCCTGAACTTACCGGGGACCTGCCCGCCTCACTATCCGCCCGCGCGCTGACCGGCTTGCTGCGCGGCGACCTCGGCTTCACCGGCGTGATCGTCTCCGACGCGCTTGAGATGCGCGCGGTGAGCGGGCCGTACGGCATACCCGAGGCCGCCGTGCTCGCCGTGGGAGCCGGCGCTGACCTGCTGTGCTTCGGGCGCGACCAGGACCGGCTGACGTACCTTCAGGTGCGCGACGCGCTCGTGGCCGCCGTGCGGGCCGGCCGGATACCGGCCGCCAGGCTCGAGGAGTCGGCCGCCAGGGTTGCGGACCTGCGCGCCTGGACCCGGGCCGCCGCACGGTCCGCACGGGGGGAGTCAGCGGACCCTAGCGCGCGAGTCGGCCAGGCCGACGTCGGCATGACCGCGGCCCGGCGCGCGATACGAGCGGAGGGCATCGCCCTGCCTGTGACCGATCCCGTGCTGATCGAGGTGGTGCCACCGTCCAACATCGCCGTGGGCACGGTGCCGTGGGGACTCAGCCAGTGGGTTCCCCTGGACCAGGTCAGGCGGATCGACGTCGGGGCGGACGGCTCGGCGACCTCTGCCAGCGCGAAAACCGAAGCCGCTGCGGTGGCGGCGATCTCGGCCGCAGCCGGCCGTTCCCTCTTGATCGTGGTCAGGGACGCGCACCGGCATCCGGTCGCCAGGTACGTGGTCCGCAGGATCGTCTCCGCTCGGCCCGACGCCATCGTGATCGAGATGGGCTTGCCGATCTGGCGTCCGCCCTCCGATGCCTACATCGCTACTTTCGGCGCGACGAGAGCGAGCAGCCGGGCCACCGCGGAGATACTGGGCCTAGCAGATGAGGTGACCGCGTATGAGCGAACCTAGGGCGCTCGAAGGCGAGCGGGAGACGGCACATGGGCCAGATCGTCCTTGACAACGTCACCAAGCTCTACCCAGGAGCCGTGGCGGGGATTGACAGGCTGACGCTCGACATCGCCGACGGCGAGTTCATGGTCTTGGTCGGCCCGTCGGGCTGCGGCAAGACGACGGCGCTGCGATCGATCGCCGGACTGGAGGAGGTCACCTCGGGGACCATCACGATCGGCGCGCGGGTGGTGAACGACCTGCCGCCCAAGGACCGCGACATCGCCATGGTGTTCCAGAACTACGCGCTTTACCCGCACATGACGGTCTGGCAGAACCTGGCCTTCGGGCTGCAGCAGCGGCGAACGCCGAAGCCGGAGGTCAGGCGGAGGGTCGCCGAGGTGGCGGCGCTGCTCGGGCTGGATGAGTACCTCACGCGCAAGCCTGCTGCCCTGTCCGGCGGGCAGCGGCAACGGGTCGCGATGGGCCGCGCGATCGTGCGCGAGCCACAGGCATTCTTGATGGACGAGCCGTTGTCCAATCTCGACGCCAAGCTCCGGGTATCGATGCGCGCCTCGCTATCTCAGTTGCACGAGCGGCTCGGCGTGACCACGGTGTACGTGACCCATGACCAGGTCGAGGCGATGACGCTCGGCCAGCGGGTCTGCGTCCTGCGGGACGGCAAGCTCCAGCAGGCCGACGTACCGCAACGGCTCTTCAACTCGCCGGTGAACCTCTTCGTCGCCGGCTTCATCGGATCGCCGGCCATGAACTTCGCGAGGGCGCGGCTGGTCCGCGACGACGGGCCGGCCGTCACGTTCGCGGACTACCGGCTGCCGGTGCCCGCGGAACTACTGCAGGCCAGGCCGGGCCTGGACGACTATTTCGGCCGCGACGTGATCCTCGGCATCCGGCCGTCCGATTTCGAGGACGCCAGCCTGGCCGACCCGGGCTGGCCCGTCATCAAAGCGGCGGCCGGCGTGGTCGAGGCACTCGGCAGCGAGAACCACGTGCTGTTCGCCGTGAAGGCGCCCGCGGTGCGGCACGACAGCCTGATCCAGGCAGCGGCCGCCAGCGGGCAGGACGCCGAGGACGGAACGCTCCCGCTCTCCGGCGAGACCACGCTGTGGACGGCCAGGGTGGCCGCCCGCAGCAGGATCGGGCACGGCGAGCAGGTCAGCCTCGCCGTGGACTGCTCGAACCTGCAGTTCTTCGACACGGCCACCGGCCTGTCCATCGGTCATCGGCAAGCCGCCGCCACGTAGCCTGCGCGGCGAGACGAGCCCGGGCCCACCGTACGCGGGGGGCGTAAGTCAGACGCGGACGATGCGAGCGGATCAGGCGATGGCGGGCAGGTCGCGTGCACGGCCACCCCGCTCAGGAGCCGCCGGACGTCCTGGCCAGCGGTCAGCGGGCGCCCGCAGCGCCCGCACGTGTCCCCGGCCGCGCTGAACCGGTGATCGTCAGCATCCGCGCGGCGCGCCCCGCCCTCGGCCACGTCATCCAGGCCGATGGCGCCGGACGCCGCCACTGCGAGGCCCATGCCTCCCGGGCAGAAATGGCTCAGGTGCACCTCGCGCACCCGTTCATCGATCCGCATAACACGGCCAGTTTGCCATCGCGCCGCCTGTCCTCGCGGCGGACGTTCGCCGGGCCGGCTCTCGCCGAGGTATGCCGATCGATCGAGGTCGTGGACGGAGCCGTCGCCGTACGCCTAGCGCCAACCCGCGAGCATCAGGACATCACCCTTCGCCTCGCCAATGTGCTCGACGAGGCTCGCCCGCCTCACCTGCATGTGAGCATCGGGGTGGACTTGCGCCTCGCCGCCGTCGGCATCGCCTGGTACTGGCGCGGGTCGATCCGGCCGCGGGAACGCTGAGCGTCTACCAGCACAACCGGGCGCTCGGCGCCTACCAGCTCGCCAGCGAGGTGTCCGGCACCGCGCGGCTCGCCGAGCCGTTCCCTGTTGACCTCGACCTGACCAGCGTGCTGCGGCCCTGAGGCGGCAAGCGCAACCACATCTAACCGCCAGGCAGGTCACTCGGCGACCGACAGGACCTTGCGCGGGTGACTGCCGTTCACGTACCCGACGAACGGCGGGTAGATGTTGTACCCGAGCAGTTCCTGCAGCCGCTGCGGAAGCTGCCTGACCGTGCTGCGCGGGACGGCCAGGCAGTGGTTCTCTTGCGGGCGCAGCCAGGCGGCTGCGTACTCAAGGATCACGCCAAGCCGAGGCTCGCCGGTCTGGTTAGCGCCGCCGCCGTGCCAGAGGCTGCCCAGGTA
>JASIBM010000180.1 GCA_030045175.1 Streptosporangiaceae bacterium
CTGCTCCTCGTGCCTGTCCGCCTTGATCGTCAGGATCCCGTCGTCCACGGTGACGTCGATCTCCTTCTCCGGGTCCATCCCGGGAAGCTCGGCGCGGACCGTGAAGTGGCCGTCCTTGACCAAGGTCTCCATCCGGATACCCGAGGCGACCGGGCGGAACACGCCGAGCGGCGCGTCCATCCAGTCGAATAGGTCCAGGAAGGGCCGGGATTCCCTGCGAGTCAGCGTGCTCATCATGCACACCTTCCTTCATTCGCCGTAGGCTCTCGCCTACATCTCCAGTCCATCGCTGCCCCGATAGCGGCGCCACGGGCAAAGGAACTGACCTGCCAGGGACGTTCGGCCGGGATTGCCGCCGGCTGGACGGGCGTCAGCGCCGAGGTGGCGAGGGCTAACTGGCGGCGGGCACCACCACGACCGGGCATCCCGCGTGATGGAGCACCTTGTTGCTAACTGATCCAAGCGGCATGTGGTGAGCCATTCCGTCGCCGCCGTGGGCTCCGCCTTGCGCGCCCACGACGAGCAGGTCGGCGTCATGCGACGCGCTGATCAGCTCGGCGGCGGCGAACCCGTTGATGGCCTGGATGGTGACCGAGGCCGGCGATGAGTCACCGAGTTCCTTCGCGGTCTTCTCGACCAGTTCGCTGGCCAGCCTGCGCGCGTCCGCGCACAGCCCTTGATCGGCTGGAACGGTGACCGGCTTGTGCGTCCAGAAGCTGGCCGCCACCTCGTTGACGGTAAGGACGGTCAGCGGCGCATTCCTGATCGCCGCTTCCCGCATTGCCCATGTCAGGGCGGGCCGTGCGTTAGCCGATCCGTCTACTCCTACTATGATCCCAGGCATTGCCTGCCCCTTCCTTAGCGGCACCAAGAGCTCCGATAGCCGAAGTCGCCACTATCAGCCTGATCCGATTACCGGCGTAAGCCAGGGTCTTCCGGCGGTAGCTCAAGGGTCCTTCGTCCATCCGTGCGCGACGCTTCGCCGGGCAGCCCAGAGTCGCCCTGCCTGCCGCTGCGAAGCGCATTCTGGCCAGCCAGGCGCAGCCGGGCACCGTCAGCCCGCTCCAGCTCGTCGATCGCGAGCGCGGCCTCGATGCTGGCCTGTTCCAGGCCGGGGATCAGCCGGTCCCTGATCGCACGCAGCCGGTACCTGGTCGCGATCGCCTCGGCCTCGACGACCCGTGCCGCTCCGGCCGCCACCGCGTGCCTTATGGCCGCGCCGAGTGCCGCCCGATGCGCGTCCCTTGCCTGGGCGACGGGCAGCGCGGCCCACGGATCAGGTCCCGGCGGCGGCTGATACTGGCCACTGGACGGGAGGCGCACCCCGACGGTCACCGCGTAGCCGACAGCCGCGTCCGCCTCCCCTGGTCCGGTCGCCAGCCGCAGGCTTCGTTCGCCGCCGAGCGCCGCGGCGATGAGCAACCGCTGGTCGGCCTCGCGGCTAAGCAGTCGCCACTCATCCTCGGTCCGCTGCGCTACCTCGCTGAGATCACGCAGCCTGGCCTCGAGTATCCGCAGCTTGCGGTCGAGCAGGTCGGATGCCCGGCGCGCGGCGGCCAGCCTGCGGCCGAGCCACAGCCGGCCGGCCCGGCCAGGAGGCGCCGATATCCGCGCCGCGCTCATGACGACACCGCACTCATGACCACACCGTGCTCATGACGAACCTGGCCCGGCCGGGTAATACCGGTCGAGCGCCGCTGTCGGCAACATCGTCAGGTCCCGGCGCGGTAGCACGCCCAGCACCTGCCAGGCCAGCGCGAGCGTCTGCTCGAGGCTGCGATTCTCGGCCTGTCCCTGATTCATCAGCTCGGCCTCGAACGCCCGCTCCAGGTCCTCATGCCGGCGGTCGGCCTCGCTCAGCGCGGCGGTCCCGATCAGCTCGGCCAGTTCGCGCGCCCGTCGCGCGGCGGCCAGCGCGGCGAGCGTCTGAGCGGCCACGTCCAGGTGGTCATCCCTGGTCCGGCCTGGCCCGGCGCCGTGCCGCATCAGCCGCGACAGCGAGGACAAGGCGTCCACCGGCGGGTAGATGCCGCGCGCGTGCAGGTCGGCCGATAGCACGATCTGGCCTTCTGTGATGTACCCGGTGAGGTCGGGAACCGGGTGCGTGATATCCCCGGCCGGCATGGTCAGCGCGGGAACCAGGGTGAGCGAGCCTGGCAGCCCCCTGATGCGGCCGCACCGCTCGTACAGCGACGCCAGGTCGCTGTAGAGGTAGCCGGGGTAGGCGCGCCGGGCGGGCAGCTCGCCGCGCGCCATCGATACCTCGCGCAGGGCCTCGCAGTAGCTGGTCATGTCTGCCATCACGACGAGAACGTGCCGGCCGAGCGCGAACGCCAGGTGCTCGGCCACGGTCAAGGCCAGCCGCGGCGTGAGTATCCGCTCGATCACCGGCTCATCGGCCAGGTTGAGCAGCAGCACGAGCTCGCCCGCCGCTGAGCGTTCCTCTAGCGTCGAGGAGACAACGGCCGCGTCCGCGTGCGTCAGGCCCATGGCAGCGAATACCACGCTGAACGGCTCGCCACCCGCCGAGGCCTGCGCCGCGATCTGGCCGGCGAGCTCGAGGTGCGGCAGCCCGGCAACCGAGAAGATCGGCAGCTTCTGGCCGCGGACCAGCGTCATCAGCTCATCGATGACCGATACGCCGGTCAGCACCGGCTCGGCCGGGGGCTGGCGCATCGCGGGGTTGATCGGCAGGCCGGCCACCGGCATGGTCAGCTCGCCCGTCACCGGCGGCCCGCCATCCCTGGGCTCGCCCCGGCCGTTGCAAACCCGGCCAAGCCATTCCTTGCCCACCACGGTGCTCAGCGGGCTGCCGGAGAACTCGACGCTGGTGCCGGACGGGCGCATCCCGGCCGTGCCTTCGAGCACCTGCACGACCGCCAGGTCGCGGTCGGCCTCGAGCACGAGGCCGTGCCTGACCTCGCCGCTGTCAAGGCGGATCGTGGCGAACTCGTCCCAGCCGACCCCCTTGACGTCCTTGACGACAAGCAACGGCCCGCGCAGTTCCGCCACCGAGGTGAACTCCGGCCGCGCCCAGTCACTCATCGCTGGCCTGCCCTGGCTGCTCGTGAGCCGCCGGCTGGGCCTGCGCAGCGGCCGGCGGCGGCCTGTTCGCCGGGTCGAGGCTGTCGAGCTTGACAAGTACCTGCCGGGCCAGATCCTGCACCTGCCGGGGTGTGCCGGCCTCCTCCTTGGCCCGGAGCACTGGCGAGTAATCCTGTTCCTCGATCAGCCCGGCCGCCACGCCGCTGTCGGCTAGCGTCGCGCACCGGTCGGTCACCGCGAGCACGGCGTCGATCAGCGCTGCCGCCCGAGCCGGGTCGCAGTACGCGTCCGCCGCGCTCACCGCGCTCTGCTGCAAGACGCCTTCCCTGGCGAGGCGGCCCGCCAGGATGGCGACTCGCTGCCTGGCCGGCAGCGCGGTGACGCCCATCAGCTCGGCGAGCTCACCCACCCGGTCCGCCTCGGCGAGCAGCTCGGTCAGCCTCGCCCGGCGATCCGCCCACTGCGGATCGCCGTTCCTGGCGTGCCAGTTGCCGGCGGTCACGGCGTCACGCGAGAAGGACGCCGGCCACGACACCGCCGGGTAGTGCCTGGCGTAGGCGAGGTCGCGGTCCAGCGTCCACAGACTGCGCACGAAGCGCTGGGTGTAGGAGGTCACCGGCTCGGTCATGTCCCCGCCGGCCGGCGACACGGCGCCGATCATCGTGATCGAGCCCACCGAGTCGTTCAGGTTCCTGACTCGCCCGGCCCGCTCGTAGAAGGCAGCCAGCGCCGACGCAAGGCTTGCCGGGTAGCCTTCCTCGGCGGGCATCTCCCCGTTCCTCGACGAGAACTCCCTGAGCGCCTCAGCCCATCGCGACGTGGAGTCGGCCACCACGACCACGTGCAAGCCCATGTCCCTGAAGTGCTCGGCCACCGCGGCCGCGCTGTAGATGCTCGCCTCCCTGGCCATCATCGGCATGTTGGAGGTGTTGGCGATCACCACGGTGCGGCTGGCCAGCATGCCGCCGGTGCGCGGGTCGGCAAGCGCGGCCAGCTCGGTCAGCATCTCGGCCAGCTCGTTACCGCGCTCACCACAGCCGACGTACACGATCACGTCGGCGTCGCACCACTTGGTGATCTGCTGCAGCAGCACCGTCTTGCCCGTGCCGAACCCGCCAGGCACGGCGCTGGCTCCTCCCCTGGCAACAGGGAACAGCACGTCGATGACGCGCTGCCC
>JASIBM010000181.1 GCA_030045175.1 Streptosporangiaceae bacterium
AGCTGGCTGACGAACTGCTGGAACGGCAGCGCCGCGAAGATGACAAGCGCGACTTCACCAAGCGACCGCAGGGGCGGGGCCACCCGCACATCGGCGTTCAGCCCGATGTCAGCGAACTCGGCCGTGATCCGATCCGCCTCCTCCGCAGGCACCGGCTGACCCACGAATACTTCTGTGTTCACAGTCATGATCACTCCTAGTTCAGACAGCAATATCCAAGCGGTTCCATCGTGACTGGCGGTGGCAAGACGGGCGCCGTCCGGCCCGTCGGCCACCGCATGGACCAACCCTTTGTGTGTCATCCAGGCCAGCCCGCGCCCTGACCAGTTCGAGTTCGCGCATGCTACCCATCGCCCCCGGCTCAGACCGCCCAGATCCGGATGAAATGGTCGTCGGCGCGGGTGGCCAGGCGAGTGCCACCTGGGCTGAACACCGCTGCCCTGACGGGGCGTTCGTGTGTCATGCGGGTGAGTTCGCGTCCGGTTGTGGTGTCCCAGGCCCGGGCGGTGTGGTCGTCGCTGGCGGTGGCGAGACGAGTGCCATCGGGGCTGAACGCCACCGTACGGACCTGATCTTCGTGTGTCATGCGGGTGAGTTCGCGCCCGGTGGTGGTGTCCCAGGTCCGGGCGGTGTCTTCCTCGCTGGCGGTGGCAAGGCGGGTGCCGTCGGGGCTGTACGTCACCACATGGACCCTGTGTTCGTGCGTCATGCGGGTGAGTTGGTGGCCGGTGGTGGTGTCCCAGGTCCGGGCGGTCTCGTCGAAGCTAGCAGTGGCGAGGCGGGTGCCGTCCGGGCTGTACGCCACAGCCCATACCCAGCTGTCGTGTGTCATGCGGGTGAGTTCGCGTCCGGTGGTGGTGTCCCAGATACGGGCCGTGTTGTCGCTGCTGGCGGTGGCGAGGCGGGTGCCGTCGGGGCTGAACGCCACCGCAAGAGCCGCGTCGGGTCGAATCTTGGTGAGGTTGTGTCTCATGTGGATGAGTTCGCGTCCGATGGTGTCCCAGATCCGAACTGTGTTGTCCATGCCGGCGGTGGCGAGGCGCGCGCCGTCGGGGCTGAACGCCACTGCCCAGCCAATGAACATGCGCCGAATGCGGGTGACCTGCTGGCCGGTGGCGACATCCCAGGTAAAGGCAGCCCCGTGCTCGTCGACGGTAGCTAGGCGAGTGCCTTCCGGGCTGAACGCTACTGCTGTGATGGGGCCGTCATGTGTCATGCGGGTGAGTTCGCGTCCGGTGCTGGTGTCCCAGGTCCGGGCGATGTTGTCGCTGCTGGCTGTGACGAGGCGGATGCCGTCAGGGCTGAACGCCAGCGCAGTGACCGCGCTGCCCACGTCGATCTGGATGAGCAGCGAGCCGGGCTCGATCCGGGTCCGTGGTGAGTCGGCTTGTGACGGCTGCGGCCTAGGCGACTCAGGGCTGTCGTCTTGGCTCGGTGGCGAATGTGTTGCCTGTTCCTGCTGCTCGGACTCCTGGGGTGCCGGGGTGGCGGCCACGGGGATCTGCGGGTTTGGTGGTGGCTGGGTTAGGTCGAAGAGGCGGGGGTCGGGGGAGCGCAGGTAGAGCACGGGGGTGGCCCACTCCAGGGAGGCGCCTCGGGAGATCTTGATGTCGCGGCGGGCGCGGGTGACGGCCTGGTCGACGCCGAACCCGGTGGCGATGGCGCCGTACAAGGCGCGGGCGAACGCGGTCGCCGCCTGGTCGGAGATCTCGTATTGCATGGCCACGACCGCCGGGATGCCACGCCTGGTCAGCACCGCCGCCGTGCTGGAGAACACGTCGCTGCCCGACGCCCGCGCGCCCTCGCAGGAGTTGAGCACCACCAGGCGGAGCGAGCGCCGCTCTCCGAGCAGCAGGCCCAGGTCGCTGGCCGCCAGCCGGTGCACGTCGCCGTCCTCGCCGGCCAGTGCCAGTAGCCCCTCGCCGATCTCCTCGTCGAAGCCGCCGTGCCCGATGAAGTGCACGACGTTCGGCCTGACCCGGTCAAGGCCGTCCTGGAGGTCGCGCCAGGTCTGGCCTTTCGTCCAGGTCAGCTCGACCTGCCCGGACCTACTCAGCGCAGCTAGCGCCTCGTCCAGCCAGCGCTTCTCGTGCTCGGCATCCAGCTCGCTGAGCGCGCCGGGGCGGGCGACCATGCCGAGCACGCGGACCGCTCCGGTCACCGTGAGCGGCTTGACCGGCTCGAGCACCTCCAGGTACCTGACCAGCGGAGTGCTCAGGCACAGGTAGTCGTCGCGCCCCGCGTCGTAGATCAGTTCCCACGGCAGCGCGGCCAGTTCTGGCGGCCTGATCCGCAGCCGTAGCTGGACAGCGTCGTCGTCACGAGCGGCCTGTCCTCGCATCGCCGTCAGGTGGTCGCGCACCGGGCCGGGAAACAAGAACGCGAACAACTCCGCGCCGAGCGCCTGGACCGGCTGCTCGTCCTTGCCTGGCACCCGGCGGTTCGTCGCTGCGGACCGCACCAGCGACAACTCCACGTCGCGCAGCACCCTGGCCAGCTCGCGCTCGCTGTATGGGAACTTGGCTGGCGTTTGCGACGTGTCGCCCTCGGCCGAGTGCGCGCTCACCAGGTAGGTCCCGTCCGCGTGGGAACTCACGACTAGCTCAAGGGTGCGCATGGATGCCCGTCGAGGGTAAATGGCCGTCACTAAGGGACAAGTATGGCAAGACGCCCGGCTAAAGCAGCCATCGCTGCGGCCAAGCCTTGCCGATGACGATACGTAGTGCTTAA
>JASIBM010000182.1 GCA_030045175.1 Streptosporangiaceae bacterium
CCCGGCCGTCCCGCCGCTCGCCGTCAGCGCTGCGCCCGTGCCGGGCCGGCGGGCCGAGTCGCCGCGGGTGCGGGCGCGCGCCGCTGCCTGGGCGGGCGCAGCGCCGAGTCCGGGCGCCTGGTGTGACCGCGTTGCCGGTCCTGTCACTGCCACGATGATGCCGGCGGCGCCGACGGTGCTGGCCGCGGCGAGGACGAGGACGATGCGCCGGGTGTCGCGCGACCGCGGCACGGAGCCCACGCGCCACGGGGCGACTGAACGCATGTTATCTCGCTTTCAACCCGCTAACATCAGATCACCGATTAATGCCCTGAAAAGGAACTAGCCGACATGCATCGAAAATTGTACTGCGATGCGTCTCGCGCCTGGGGCTGTTCTGCGGAGGAAGGCCGATCCTGCCACGGCAGGAACATGCCATTGGCAGGAAAGCGCCACGGGCCACGCCGACGTGGCCGGGGGTGGCTTTGGTACCCGACCAGCACGCGAAGGCGGTGATCCCGGCGTCGGCTGGCTGCTCGGACGGGAGGCGGCCCGGCGCGGCCAGAGCCGGGTTGGGCACTGGTCCTGTGCTGGCACAATATCTGATCATGGACGGGCAACCAGAGGCGCTAGTCGACCTGAGCGCGATCAGATCGAACGTGGCGGGCCTGGTCGCCAGCGTCCAAGGTGCCCAGGTCATGGCCGTTGTCAAGTCGGACGGATACGGGCACGGCCTGATCCCGACCGCGCTCGCCGCGCTGGCAGGTGGCGCGACCTGGCTGGGCGTGAACAGCATCGACGAGGCGGTGCGGCTGCGGGAGGCGGGCGTTACCGCCCCGGTGTTGTGCATGCTCGCCGCCCCGGGCGCACCGCACGCGGACGGGGTCAGCTTCGGCGTCGACCTCAGCGTGAGCACGGCGGAGCTCGTCAGGCGCATCGGCTCAGCCGCCGAGCGGGCTGGCCGCCCCGCGCGCCTGCACCTGAAGGCCGACACGGGCATGAGCCGGGGCGGCGCGACGATGGCGGACTGGCCTGAGCTGGTCGCGGTGGCCCTCGAGGAGCAGGCGGCGGGCCGGTGCGAGATCGTCGGCCTCTGGTCGCACTTCGCCTGCGCCGACGTCCCAGGGCACCCATCGGTTGACGCGCAGCTCGACGCGTTCCGCGCGGCCATCGAGGTGGCGCAGCACGCGGGCGCGCGGCCGAGCGTTCGCCACATTGCCAACACCGCGGCGCTGCTGACCAGGCCAGACACCTGGTTCGACCTGGTGCGGCCTGGCGGCGGCGTGGTCGGCCTGTGCACGCTGCCTGGCGGATCGCCTGCCTGGCTGCGCCCGGCGATGACGGTGCGCACGCACTTGGTCCAGGTCAAGCGGGTGCCGGCCGGAACCGGGGTCTCGTACGGGCACCGCTACGTCACGCTGGCCCCGGCGAACCTCGGGCTCATCGCAATGGGCTACCACGAGGGGATCCCCCGCTCGGCCGCGAACACGGCGCCCGTGCTCGTCCGCGGCGAGCGGCGCGTCATCTCGGGCTCGGTCTGCATGAACCAGTGCGTGATTGACGCCGATGACCTGCCGATCGAGGTTGACGACGAGGTGGTGCTTTTCGGGCCAGGTGATCGGGGCGAGCCGACCGCCCAGGAGTGGGCCGACTTGCTCGGCACCATCTCCTACGACGTTGTTACGCGGTTCACGGCAAAGATCCCGAGAAGCTACTGTGGAGTAACCGGGGCGGAAGCCATGGCGGTGTACGCCGGCGGGGCGGACACGGATGCGGCGAAGTTGGCGCGCGTGGGCGCTCGGGAGGTTTGATGGTCAGTTGGCGGCGGCTATCCGGTGTGGCTGGACTCGCCGCGGGGGCGGTCGCGGCTGGAGCTGGCGCCGTGGTGCTCGCGGAGAAGGTAGCGATCGGCCGGATCAGGCTCAGGCCGGACCCGGCGGCTGGCGAGCAGTTCGGTGACATCCGCGGAGAGGCGCTGACGGTCATCGCCGACGACGGCCTGCCGCTGCACGTCGAGGTGGCTGGCCCGCAGGACGCGCCGGTGACGATCATCTTCACCCACGGCTACGCGCTCAACCTGGACGTCTGGTACTACCAGCGGGCCGGGCTCGAGCAGGGCGCCAGGCTGGTCTTCTGGGACCAGCGCAGCCACGGCCGGTCGGGCCGGTCCGACCCGGATCTGGTCACCATCGACCAGCTCGGAGCCGACCTGCACGAGGTGCTGATGGCCACGGCTCCCGGCGATCAGCCGGTGGTGCTCGTTGGCCACTCGATGGGCGGCATGACCGTGATGGCGCTGGCCGACCAGCACCCCGAGTTGTTCGGCAGCAAGGTCATCGGCGTGGTGCTGATTTCGACCGCGGCGGCGACGGTCGACCCGGTCACCTGGCTGCCGGCCCTGCTCCGGCCGGTCGCGAGGCGTGCCATGCCCACGATGATGAGCGGGGCGTCCAAGGGCCGGATGGCCGACCTGGTCGAGCGTGGCCGCGAGTCGGGGAGGGACATCGCGTTCCTGAGCACCAAGCACATCGCGTTCGGCGACTCCAAGGCGAGCCCGACCGTGATCGACTTCCTTGAGCGGGTCATCCGCGCCACCCCGATCGACGTGGTCGCCGACTTCTACGTCGCGCTCGTCGGCCATGAGAAGCGGCACGCGCTCAAGGTGCTCGGCAATGTCCCCGTGCTTGTCCTGACCGGGGACAGGGACCGGCTGGTGGACCCGAGCAACTCCGACGAGGTCGCTTCCGGGATCCGCGGCGCCGAGCTTGAGCGGATCACGGGTGCCGGTCACGCGGTCATACTCGAGCGCCCCGAGCAAGTCAACAAGGCCATCGCGGGACTGGCGACCAAGGCGCTAGCGCAAATGTAACCCCCAAATGTTGTGATGTGTCATGCGTCTACCCTGTTCACGCCACTAAACTTCGGTGATCCGTAGCACCATGTCGTCGCTACCCACGGTCCAAAGCCGTCCTGGAGGCGCGCCGTGACAGAGCAGGGCTACCCGCCGCGTCGGCCCGGCGAACAAGGTCGGTCCGGCTGGTCCAGGATTCCGCAGGAGCCCCGCAGGCCCGGACGTCAGGCGCCAGACGCGTTCGACCCGGGCCTCGAGGCGGATGACGACCTGCCGCCGTGGGCAGGCCCCGGCGTCCAGCCGGTGCGCCCCGCCAGGAGGCAGCACGCGGCGGTGGACGTGGTCGAAGTGATCGACGATCCGCCCGAGCCGCCGCAAGTCAGCCGGCTGGGCAGGGACGCCGCGCCGCGCCGCGGCCAGCGGCCAGGCCGCAGCCGGGCGGCGGCCACGCGGCGAAGGCGGGCCAAGCGGCGGTTGCTGACCCTGGCCAGCGTGATCGTCGTCATCGCTGTCGTGGCCGCCGCCGTGTACTACCTGCGCCAGCCAGCGGCCACCCCGAGCGGCGGCCCGATCACGACCTTGCAGAAGGGTGAGTACAGCAAGATTCCCGACGCCTGCCGCGCCGTCCCCGCGACCTTGCTCACCGGGTTCGTCGGCACGGCGCCCAAGCTGCTTCGCCCGCAGCCAGGGGAGTGCACGTTCACGGTCGACACCAGGACCACGTTCCGCGAGCTGACCGTGCAGGTCCAGGCGCTCCAGCCGAACGCCGGGTACGGCAACGGGAGCGCCACGGCGAACGCGATCTACAACTTCGCCCAGCAACGGGCGCATCTGGCCAGGCCGCCGAAGCACACGCCGGAGCCACCGGCCAAGATCACGCCTATTCCTGGGATCGGGGACGAGGCGTTCGTCGCCGCCTTGGTGTTCCACGTCGGCCCAGGCGCGATCACGAACAAGGTCATCGTGCTGGTCAGGTACAAGAACGTGCTGATCACGACGTTCTTGCAGGGTGACGTGCATGGTGGTGCCGCTTCGGCTCAGGTGGGCCAGCTGCGGGCCGGGGCGCTCGCGGCCGCCCGTGTCCTGCTGAGCGCGGTCAAGGCCGAGCCGGCCATCGGCTGACCTGTCTCGGCGAGTCCTGCGGGCTGGCGGCCTGCTGGGTACGTCCTAGCCTGGCCAGTCGCGATTACGCTGCTCTTGTGCTCGTCTTGCGACAGATGATCGCGGCTGACCTCGACCAGGTGGCCGCGCTCGAGCTCGCGTTGTTCGGCGAGGAAGCCTGGACCAGGCAGATGCTCGCCGACGAGCTCGCGCAGCAGCCCGCCAGCAGGCACTACCTCGTCGCAG
>JASIBM010000183.1 GCA_030045175.1 Streptosporangiaceae bacterium
GGCTGGCCTGCTGATCTGCATCCTGCTGGTGGTACTTGGCGACCCCGGCGACACGGGCGTGCTGATCGACAGCGTGCACGAGACAGGGGGGCCACCGACGCTGCGCCCGCTGCTTGCGCTGGTGCCGGTCTCGCTGATCGGCATCGGCGCGGGCGGTGGCCTCGGACCGGAGCCTGTGCTGATGCAGACCACCGGCACCATCAGCACCTGGATCGGCCGGCGTCTCGGCGCGAGCACCGCCGAGCTGAGGATCCTGACCGTTACGGGCATGGCCTCCGGGCTGACCGTGCTCTTCGCGGCCCCGCTCGGAGCCGCCGTGTTCGCGCTTGAGATCCTGCACCGCAAGGGGCTGGAGTACTACGAGGCGTTGTTGCCTGCCTGCGTCGGCTCCCTGGCTAGCTTCGGCGTCTACGTCCTCCTCACCGGCCGCGGCTTCGTAGCGGGCTGGCCGTTTCCGCGGGGCTCGCTTCAGCTGAGCCCGGTGAGCCTGCTGCTCGGCGGGCTCGCGGGCATTGGCGGGGCCGCGGTGGCATATGCGTTCGCGTTCCTCATCCGCGCCTGCGCCTGGATCGTCCGGCTGCTGCCGCCATGGGTGCGGCCGCCCGTGGCCGGGATCGCGCTCGGCGCCCTCGCCTTCGGCATGCCATCGGCGCTGACCTACGGAGGCCCCCAGCTGGCCGGGCTCGTGGACCTGCGGGGGGTTACCGCGCTGGCCCTGGTCCTGATCGCGGCCGGGCACCTGCTCACCGCGTCGATCGCGCTATCGGGCCGGTGGAAGGGCGGCATCATCATCCCGATGTTCCTCGTCGGGTACTGCCTGGGCCGCGCGGCTGCGACGTGGGCGGGCGATAGCCGCCAGCAGCTGGTCCTGGCCGCGGCCATGATGGTCGCCTGCAACGTGGGAATGACCAAGACCCCGCTCGGATCCACGCTAGTCGTCGCGCAGATGACCGGCCTGGATCCGTCGCCGCCGCTGCTCATCGCCGCGCTGGTGAGCCTGGCGCTTTCCAGCCGCGTCAGCTTCGTTCGTGGCCAGCGTCATCGTCCGGACGGCGCGCCGGGCCAGGCAGCACAACTGCCCGGCCGGCCAGGCCCTTGAGGCGAACCTGATTAGCACGACTTGGCCGTTCTCCCTTGTGAGCCGGTTCCCTGACCAAGCACGCTAGGAAATGGCCAACGGACGGAGGCATCGGTGGGCCCTGATATCAACCTCATCGATCCCGACATCTACCAGCGCGGCGGTCCCCCGCACGATCAATTCGCCTGGCTGCGCGAGCACGCGCCGGTGTTCTGGCACGCCAATGGCGGCCGCGCTGACTGGCCGGGCTTCTGGGCGGTCACCAGGCACGAGGACGTCGCGTACGTCTCACGGCATCCGGAGCTGTTCTCCTCCGCTCGCCGCGGCGTGGTGCTCGGCGAGATTCCCGAGGCGGCGATGGAGCTGAACCGGCTGATGATGGTGAACATGGACCCGCCGCAGCACACCAGGCAGCGGGCGTTCGTGAACAGGGGGTTCACGCCGCGGATGATCGCGCGGCTTGAGGACCATGTCGGCCAGCTCTGCCACGCGCTCATGGACGAGGCCTGGCGAAGCGGCGAGGCCGACTTCGTCACCGACATCGCCGCCCCGTTGCCGCTGCAGGTGATATGCGAGCTGGTGGGGGCACCGCCCGAGGACCGCGGCCGGCTCTACGAGCTCTCCAACCAGCTTGTCGGACCCGACGACCCGGAATTCCAGGGCCCCGCCGGGCAGCGCATGCAGCAAGCCGCCGCCGCCCAGCTCTACGCCTACGCCGACAGCCTGGCCGAGCTGCGCCGTGGCCGGCCCGCCGACGACATCGTCACCGCGCTGCTGCGGCCCGATGACGCTGGCAGCGCGCTGAGCGCGGCCGAGTTCAACTTCTTCTTCCTGCTGCTCACGGTGGCCGGAACCGAGACCACGCGGAACGCGCTCGCGGGCGGCATGCTCGCCTTCTTCGAGCATCCCGAGCAGTGGCAACGGCTGCTGGCCGATCCCGGCCTCATCCCCACCGCGGCGGAGGAGATCGTCCGCTGGGTCACGCCGGTGAACATGTTCCGGCGGACCGCGACCCGGGACACCGAGCTGGCCGGCCAGCGCATCGCTGAGGGCGACAAGATCGTGATCTTCTACTCCTCGGCCAACCGCGACGAGGACGCGTTCGCCGCACCCGGTCAGTTCGACGTCGGGCGTGATCCCAACCCGCATGTCGGATTCGGCGGTGGTGGCCCGCACTTCTGCCTGGGCAGGCACCTGGCCGCGCTCGAGCTGCGGGTGCTGTTGCGGGCGCTGACCGAGCGGATGCCTGACATCGCCCTCGGCGGTGACGTCATGCGGCTCAGGTCGAATTTCGTGAACGGGATCAAGCACATGCCGGTGCGGCTCGCCCGGCGGCGGCCGGCCGCCCTGGTGCGGCCTGATGGCGATCAGCCGTCGGCTCGGGTGGCCGCGCGGGGGCTGCGGATCACCGCGACCGAATAGCGGGACCTGCCACCGGTTACCTGCCGGAGTTGTACTGGATCGCCGCGACGCCGGGAACGGTGGCGGTGGTCTCGCTCTCGGCGATGGCCCAGGTCGCGCTTGACCCCGGAACCGCCGCGACAAGGGTCATGGTCGAGACGATCCCGCCCGTTCGCGGGCTGGCTGCCACCAGCGACCATGCCGTTCCGTTGAAGTGCTCGTACAGGAGCGGCTCGCTGGTCCCTGTCGCCAGCACGCCTGCCCATAGCGGCCGTCCGGTCGGCCCTGGGCTGATGCTCGTGGTCCCGGCGATCGGCCCCAGGTGCGTCATGGCGCGCCACGCCGATCCGTTCCAATGCGCTATCTCGGCCCGGCTGCTCGTGCAGCCCTCCTCGGGCTGGGCAGCGGTGCACAAGTAGCCCGCTGTCCACACGCTGTGCGCGGCGACGGGAAGGAAGCCGGCGAAGACGCTGAGGCCGCCGGCGGACGGCGGCCTGGTGGAGGTCCACTTCCCCGCGGCGTAGCGCGCGACGACGTAGACGCCCGTGTCGGCGTAGTCGTTGACCCACACGCCTCGCGGCCCGGCCGCGATCATGTTCGTGAAGGTTCCGCCGAGCTTCGGCGGGACCTTGATCTCATGCCAGCTTCGCCCGGTCCAGTGCTCAAGCAGGCTGCCCTTCAGGCCGCTGTAGCCGTACAGCCACGCGCTGCCGCCCGGCCCGGCGGCAATGCTGTAGATGACCTGGTTCTCCAGGTCGCGCGGCGGCCGCACCCGGACCCAGCCTCGCCCGTCCCAGCGCAGGATGAGCGCCGCCGCGCTCGCGAGGTAGCCAAGCGCCCAGGCGGCGCGGGGCGCCGCGGTGCTGACCAGGTCCACCTGGCCGCCCGCGAATTGCCTGCCAGGAATCGGGTCCTTGATCCACCGCCGGCCGTTCCAGTGCAGCAGCAGCGGGCGCCCCGCCCCTGACAGCGCCTCGGTCCCGACCGCCCAGGCGTCATCCGGGCTGGCCGCGGCGATGTCGCTGAGGACCGCGGGCTGAACCACGGAGGAGGGCAGGCTCATCGTGATCCAGCCTCCGGTTGCGGCTGAGCCTGGCGGCACGGGCGCGGCGGGCTGGCGGGCCGCCGCGGCGGCGGGCAGCACCGAGATTAGGGCCAGGGCAAGGGCAGCGGCAATCACGGCGTGTCGCACGGAGGGGCTCATGGATCCGATTGTGCTCGGCATGCCGGAAAGCCATCCGGTAGCCCGGGATTCTGTTACGCGGCCGCGTCGCGTTCCGCTGCGGATCGCGGAGCGACGATACGGCACTCCCCCGTCGCACGCTGGTGCCCTTGTCACGACCCTGCGCTTGGCCGAGAGCGGGACGGGCCGGGCGCGCGGAATGCGCCCGGGCGGAGCGGGGCGCCGAGCACCTGGCTGACGTGGGTGCGGTGGGCGGCGTGGAGCGTGCGGACCGCCGCGGGTGACAGGCCGGGCTTGACGGGCTCCCGGCCGCCGCGGGGCCGCCCTGGCTTGGTCGGGATCCACAGGTAGCCGGGGTCGCTGCCCTCCAGCTCGGAGATGATCGCAGCCCGGGCATCGAGCCACCGGCCAAGGATGCGCACGGCCGCGCCGCCGAGCGGGCACGATCCGTCGGCGAGCTCAACGCGGGCGTCGCCCTCGAGGTGCAGGGCGCTGACATGGAGCCGGGCGAGCTCAGGGACGTTCCTGCCGGTCTCGGCGACGAGGGCGGCGAGGGCGGCGGTGCGCAGCAATGTCGTGGCGTTGGCGTGGACGGGCCTGCGGACGGTCAGGTCGTGCAGCAGGCGCTCGGTGTCAGCGGGGGTCAGGAAATAGCCGCGGGCGGGCGGCTGGCTGTCAAGGCGGCCCGGCAGGCCGAGGAACTCGGCGAAGGCGTTGTAGGAGTCAACGCGCACCCGCATCGAGTTCGGGTAGGCGGTGGCCTCCGGGCCGCGCAGGGCGTTGCGGGTGCGGGTCTTGCCGGCGGCGGCGTCGCAGAGCCAGGCCTCGGCCCGCGCGCCGTCCATGAGCTCGCCGGCCGCGATATCGACGACGCCGGCCGCCTGCTGCGCATGGTGGAGGAACTCGTCGAGGAAGTGCTTGCGGATCCGCCGGGTGGAGCTGGCGAACCCGCGGTCGGCCAGGTGGCGGGTGAAGTCGTCGATGGCGTGGCGCGCCGTCCTGCGGGCCTGCGAGGCTGGCATGCCCTTAACGCTACCTGGAATCGGTGATAACAGCAAGATGCGTGTGCGCCGCTAGGTCGCTCCCCCGTCGGCTGAGTGTCAGGTCCGTGTCGTAACGATGCGAACCGGATCGAGTCGTGTCGTATCGACCCGGACCTGATTATCGGCTGGTGGTCCGCGCCGGTTTGACGGTTGCGACGCGTCTTGCTGTTATCAGCGTTATGGACTTTGCCCGCGCTTCTTGCTGTTATCTTGTCAGACTGTCGCGGGACGTAGTCCCCAGCGCAGCGCCATGGTCGCCCCTTGACGAGCTGGTAGTCGCGGTACCAGCTAGCGCACCGAGGCCGGGGCGGAGTCGCGTCCTCAGCTAGAACGCCGGGCTTGTGGCCTCAGTCGGCGATCAGGCGGCTGGCGGCTCGGACGTCGGGTCCGAGCCTAGTCAGGCGGGCGAGCAGGTCGTCCGCGGCCGCGGTCAGTGCATCGTCGGTCATCGGGCCGAGCGCGTCGAGGATGAACAGCGCCGAGGTGGTGTCGTCGCCGAGCTGGGTGCGGCGTGCCTGGCGCCAGTTCCAGCGCCGGCAGGTCACGCCGGCGTCGTCGCACCACACCACCTCGCCAGGGTCGGGGTGCTCGAT
>JASIBM010000184.1 GCA_030045175.1 Streptosporangiaceae bacterium
GTAGTGATCGGCGAAGCACCAGGCGCCGACGCTGCGCCGCTGGCGCAGTGGCAGCAGCCGCCGCAGGGTCTGGTTCCCGACGGTCGCCAGCCGGGCTGTCGTGAGTTCAAGCCCTTCATTCACAACGGGCGGCCCGACAGCATCGACGTCCGCGTCACGAGTGCTCATGGGAGCGAGCCTACTTGGCCACGTCCCAGGCGATCCTGCTCACTATGCCGGGCTGGCTAGCCGCGTTCCCTAGCCGACCAGGGTCTTGACGGCGGCGGTGAGCTCGGCGAGGCCCTTCTTGGCGTCGGCGAAGAGCATCGATGTCTTGGGGTTGGTGTAGAGCTCGTTGTCGATGCCGGCGTAGCCGTGGCCCATGGACCGCTTGATCACGATGATGGACTTGGCCTCGTCGACGTCGAGGATCGGCATGCCGGAGATCGCCGTGCCTGGCCGGCGCGCGGCGGGGTTCGTGACGTCGTTGGCGCCGATGACCAGCGCCACGTCGGTCCTCGCGAACTCCGGGTTTATCTCATCCATCTCCTTCAGCAACGGGTACGGCACGTTGGCCTCGGCGAGCAGCACGTTCATGTGGCCTGGCATCCGCCCAGCCACGGGGTGGATCGCGTAGCTGACCTCTACGCCCCTGGACTCGAGCAGGTCGGCTAGCGCCGCGACCTCATGCTGGGCCTGAGCCGCGGCGAGGCCGTACCCGGGGACGATGATCACCTTGGACGCGTACGCGAGCTGGATCGCGGCGTCGTCGGCCGCGATCGGCTGGACGGCCGCGCCGCCCGCACCAGCGACGGCGACGACCGCGTCACCGGTCCCGAACCCGCCGAGCATGATGTTGGCGAGCGAACGGTTCATCGCGTCCGCCATCAGCTTGGTCAAGATGCCACCGGACGCGCCGACGAGCGCGCCGGCGATGATCAGGCCGGTGTTGTTGATCACGAAGCCTGCCATCGCCACCGCCGTCCCTGTGAAGGCGTTCAGCAGCGAGATGACGACCGGCATGTCCGCGCCGCCGATCGGCATCACCATCGACACGCCGAACACGAGCGCGGCGGCGATCACGATGCCGAGGCTGGCCATGCTCGGGGACGCGACCACGTAGCATCCGACGCCTACCGCGATCACCGCGATCAGCAGGTTGATGATCCTGGAGCCTGGGATAGTAACCGGCGCGGACGTGATCAGGCCTTGCAGCTTGCCTGCGGCGATGATCGAGCCGGAGAACGTCACCGCTCCGATGATCACGTCGAGCACGGTCGGGACCGACACCTGCGCGGCGACGCCGGAGCCGCGCGAGCTGAAGTCGAGGATCGCGACCAGGGCGGCCGCGCCGCCGCCGACGGCGTTGAAGACGCTGACAAGCTGCGGCATGGCGGTCATCTTCACGGTCCTGGCCGCGTACAGGCCCGCGCCGCCGCCGAGCAGGACGCCTGCGGCGAGCACGATCCAGCCGGTCGTGGTGATTAGATTCTGGTGGATGACCAGCGCGAGGGTCGCGGCGATGGCGGCGATCATGCCGGCCACAGAGACCTGGTTGCCGCGACGCGCGGTCGCAGGCGTGTTCATCAGGTGCAGGCCGAGCACGAAGCAGGACGCGGCCAGCAGGTAGACGAGCTGGACTACGTCGTTAAACGTGCCGTTCATGACGGCACCTTGCCGTTCGGGCTGGGAGCGTTCTGGCTGGGCCTGGCGTCTGCTCCCGCCTTGGCGCTAGCGCCGATCGCGGGCGCGGCTGGCTCAGCGACCCGGCGCCTGAACATCTTCAGCATCCGCCCGGTTACCACGTAGCCGCCGACGACGTTCATGGCGGCGAAGGTCACCGCCACGAAGGCCAGCACGTACCCGACGACGCTGTGCGTCGTGGCGGCGACCGTGGCGACGATCACCATCGCGCCAGCGAGCACCACGCCGTGGATCGAGTTCGCCTCCGACATCAGCGGCGTGTGCAAGGTGGCTGGCACCTTGCTGATGACCTCGAAGCCCACCCAGAGGCTGAGCCCGAAGATGATGAAGTCCGCAAGCAGCAGTGGCACGGATCCTCCAGGTCGGGTTGATCAGGTCGATACGGTCAGGTCACCGCGGCGGCTCGGTACCGGCGAGTGCGGGATGAACCACCTGGCCGCCGTGGGTGACCACGACCCCGGCCACTAGGTCGTCGGTCAGGTCCACGGTCAACTCGCCGTCTTTGACCATGTAGGTCAGCAGCGAGCTGATGTTGCGGGCGTACATGCTCGAGGCCGCCGCTGCCATCGAGGAGGGCAGGTTCTCAGCCCCGATGATCGTGACGCCGTGGTCGGTCACGACTGTCTCGCCTGGCACCGAGCCCTCGACGTTGCCACCGAGCTTGCTCGCGCCCATGTCGACGAGGACGGAGCCAGGCGCCATCGACTTGAGCGCTTCCGCGGTGACCAGGACGGGCGGTCGCCTGCCGGGCACCTGAGCCGTGGTGATCACCACGTCGTGCCTGGCGATGTGGTCGGACAACTCTGCTTGCTGCGCGGCTCGCTCTGAGTCGGTGAGCGCGCGGGCGTAGCCGCCCTCTCCGGAGGCCGACCCGACCGAGGTCAGCTCGATGAACGTGGCGCCAAGCGACTCGACCTCGCCCCTGGTCTCGGGGCGCACGTCGTAGGCGCTGACGACGGCGCCGAGCCTGCGGGCCGTGCCGATCGCCTGCAGGCCAGCCACGCCGGTCCCGAGTACCAGCACCTTCGCCGGGCGCGCGGTACCCGCGGCGGTGATCAGCAGCGGGAAGAACCGCCCGAACGCGGTTGCCCCTAGCAGCACGGCCTTGTAGCCCGCGATGTTGGCCTGAGAGCTCAAGGCGTCCATCGGCTGGGCGCGGGACAAGGTCCTTGGGATCAGGTCCAGGCTTACCGCGGTGACGCCGGTCGCGGCCAGTTGCCGCGCGAGCGCGGGGTCGGTCAGCGGCGCGAGCATGCCGAATATCGCCTGCCCTTGATGCAGCGAGCCAATCCTGGCGTCCTGCGGCCGGGCGACCGTCAAGATGACGTCCGCCGCGTACGCCTGGTCGGGAGCGACGACGCTGGCGCCAGCCTGCGAGAACGCCTCATCAGGAAAGAAGGCGCCGGAACCGGCGCCGGATTCCACTAGGACCTCGTGCCCTGCGGATATGAGCTTGGCGACCGCCTCTGGCACGAGCGCGACCCTGCGCTCGGCCGGAGTGGTCTCCTTGACCACGGCTACCTTCACGGCGCGACCTCACTCCGATGTGGTGACGCGATGCGGCGGCACGGACAAAGCGATGTCGGCAGCCGCGTTTTCCCCAAGTATGGACCTTACCGCCTGGTCGATCCTCGCTGGCTTGAAGGACCAGCGGCAAGGCCCTTCAGCACTCAGTATTCGGGACGAAAGCCCCGATCTGGCTTGCCCGGCACCTGCTCGGCCTGGTGCCAGCGCTTGCGCGTCTCGGATGGGGCAGGCGCCTGCGCGCGGGCGCGGGGCTCGGTGCTGAGCCAGGAGACCATTTGGCACAGTGGACGCGATGACGCACAGTGGACGCGATGACTGAGCATCAACCTCGCCAGGCGAGCCAGGGCATCGGCGAGACCGGCGATGAGGTGGCTGGCATGGGCGGGGTCGCCGGACAGGCCGACGACGCGCTGGCCGCCAAGCTGCTCGCCGCGCACAAGCTACTGGCCGCGCTCACCGCCGACCCGGAAGTGAAGATCAGGCTTCAGCTACGCTTCAACGCCATCTGCACGGCGCTGAAGCTGCCAGGAGCGAGCAAGGCCCGTGGCGCGCGGCGGCTTGACCGGCTCATGGCGGACGCCAGGCGCGCGATCCATGATCGCGGACATGCGATCCCGGATCCTGCCGACGAGGGTCCGTGATCATGGAGATGCGGCGCGGGCGGCGGCTGTCGCCGCGTGCTCGCCTTGCGTGAAGGCGCGGGCCACGTCTTCTTTTTGCGCCGCACATGTTTGTGTAGTGCCTTCGCATCGCATAATTTCAGGCAGGTCAGAGGTCGCGAAAACCCAAGCCACCAGGGCTGTCCGGTCCTCGCGACTTCCGTTGGGGGACCGCAGGAGTGAGGAAATGAACAAGCGTGACCTGATCGATGCGATTTCGCCCAGGTTGGGGGACAAGAAAACCGCAACTGAGGCCGTAAATGCTCTTCTCGATACTATCCAGCACGCCGTCGCCAGTGGTGACAAGGTATCAATTACCGGATTTGGGGTCTTTGAAAAGACCGACCGGCCAGCCCGCACCGCGCGTAACCCAGCGACCGGGGCCGCCATCAAGGTTCCCAAGTCCTCGGTTCCCAAGTTCCGGGCCGGGGCCGACTTCAAGGCCTTGGTCAACGGCGACAAGAAGGTTGCTGCGGCCAAGAGATAACGGGCGCGGCATCCGGGCTTGGGCGTAGATTCTTCCTCAGCGGCGCATCAAGCGCATAACTCTTAACGCACCACCTGACCAGCGCGTAGTGTGAGCCGGGCATGATGCCCGGCTCACACTAACTTGTATGACTTGTCCCAGCGTGTGCCTAACGCAGGCCTGCGCGGCGGTTCAGCGCCGTTAGCAGCAACCGGTCGATCAACTGCGGGAACGGCATGCCCGTCGCCTCCCACATCTTTTGGAAGTACGAGGTTGGCGACATCCCTGGGAACGTGTTGATCTCATTTATCAGAATCTCGCCATCTGCGGTGTAGAAAAAGTCCACCCTAGCCAGGCCCTCGGCTGATACCGCATTGAAAGCCGTCGCCGCCATCTCGCGTATCCGAGCGATGTCTTCGGCGGGAATGGGCGCTGGAATCAGCATCCCGCTTGACTGGTCCAGGTACTTAGCCTCGAAGTCGTAGAACTCTTCGCCGCCTTCGAGGCGTAGTTCGCCGGGAAGACTGGTGTCCGGGGGTGCCCCGTTGATTCCCTGAAGCACTGCCACTTCGATCTCTCTCGCCGTGATGGCGGCTTCTACCAGTACCTTGGGATCGAATTCGCGCGCCAGGGCGATCGCGGCCGTGAGCTGTTGCGGATCGTTGGCCTTTGTCGTCCCAAGGCTCGATCCGCCTCGGGCGGGCTTGACGAACAAAGGCCAGCCGAGCGCTTCGATCTGCGCTGTACTCGTCTCGCGCGCCTCCGGCACGACGCTCGTCTCGCGCGCCTCCGGCACGACGCTTGTCTCGCGCACGACCACGTACGGTCCCACGGGCAGGCCCCTGGCCTGGAAGATCAGCTTCATGTACTCCTTGTCCATGCTGACCGCGCTGGCCAGCACGCCGGCGCCGACGTAACGCACCCCGGCCATCTCGAGCAGGCCCTGGATCGTGCCGTCCTCGCCGTACGGACCATGTAGCACGGGAATGACCACGTCCACGTCGCCGAGCACGTGGGGAATGTGCCCAGGCGCGCTGGAGACCACGGCGGAGTCGCCCTGATAAGCCCACGGCACCACGTGCGCGTCAGGCTTGGCGACCGCTTCGACGCTGGGCAGCTCGCCCCCGGTGATCGCGAGCTTGGCTGGCTCGTCGGAGACCTGGAGCCACGTGCCCTCTCTGGTGATGCCGATCGGGACCACCTCGTACTTGTCCCTGTCGATGGCACGAAGCACGTTGCCACCGCCCAGGCACGAGATCGCGTGCTCGGGCCCTCGTCCGCCGAACACGACCGCGACCCTGATCTTGCGTTCACCGTTCACTACCGCGTTCCTCCCATGTTGACTATTACGCCCGTCCGAGCGAGTCGAGCGCAGTTATGGCGTCGGCAAGCAGGTCTTCGCCATCCTCAAGGCCAACGGAGAACCTGACAGAGCCCGGGTCGATCCCTCCCGCCGACATTGCCGCCGGGTCCATCTGGCGGTGTGTCGTCGATGCCACGTGGCTGACCTTTGTGTGGGTCCCGCCCAGCGAGGTCCCCACGCGCGCTAGCCGCAGCCGGTCCGCGAAGGCGAGGCCCGCGTCGTAGCCACCGTAAGGTGCGACGGTGACGATCGCGCCGAACCTCGTGCCCTCCGGGCCGGCGTCGAACTGGCGCCTGGCAAGCTCGTGACCTGGGTGTGCTGTCAAGCCGGGGTAGTACACCGTGCGGACGGCCGGGTGCCTGGCCAGCCCGGCGGCGACGACCTGCGCCGTGGCGCACTGGCGGCGCACCCGAAGCGGCAGCGTTTCAAGGCCGCGGCGCATCAGGTACGCGTCGTCGGCCGCCAGCGAGCCCCCCGTGTCGATCCTGAGCCGCCGGATCACCTTGATCAGTTCCGGGTGCCCGATCACGACGCCGCCGGTCACGTCGGAGTGGCCGCAGAAGTACTTGGTGGCTGAGTGCAAGACTAGGTCCGCCCCGTGCTCGAGAGGCCGGCAGATCACGGGTGGAGCGAGCGTTGAGTCGACGACGAACAGCGCGCCTGCGTCGTGGGCGATGCGGGCCAGGCCAGCTAGGTCCGCCACCGCGCACGTGGGATTGGCCAGGGTTTCCGCGTAGAGGATCGAGGTACCTGGGCGCACCACGGCTCGGACCTGGCTCAGGTCGGTCATGTCAACGAAGTCGGTCTGGACGCCGAAGTTCGCTGCCACGTTGCGTAGGAAGCCGTAGCTGCCGCCGTACACCGTGAACGGCGCGACTACGTGCGCGCCTGCGCGTGTGAACGCCCAGAACGCCGTCGAGATCGCGGCCATGCCGGAAGCGAACGCTTGGGCCGCGACCTGGTAGCTAAGGTTGACGCCCTCAAGGGCGGCGACTGCCGTGCAGAAAGCCTCGACCGTTGGGTTGTCGATCCTGCTGTAGCTGAACCCTGTGGTGGCGTCACCGAGCACGGCGGCGTACTCCGCGCTCGAGCTGAAGTTGAATGCCGCCGTGCGGTAGATCGGCGGGGCGACAGGCTGCTGGGCGGGGGTCGGTGGCAACGGCAGGTGCACGGCTCGGGTGTTCTCGCCAGGACGTCGCTGATCGGCGGCCCGCGTGAGGTCCGCCAGGACTGGCTCGGAGCGTACGAGGTCGCCGCGCGTCGGTGCGGTGTGCGTCGGTGCGGCGTAAGGCGCGGGCTCTGCCGCACGTGGTGGGACCGATGACGCGGGCGCTTCGATTGCAAGCGGCGGGCCGGGGAGGCTGGTCATGAGCCTGGGGTCGGTGGTGGGCCTGGGGTCGGCGAGCCTGGGGTCGCCAGGGAGCAGGTTGGCCGTGAGCCTGGGGTCGGCGAGGGGTGGGTTGGCTGTGAGCCGGGGGTCGGTGGTCATGCGGGGGTCGGTGGTGGGCCTGGGGTCGGCGAGCCTGGGGTCGGCAGGGAGCAGGTTGGCCGCGAGCCTAGGGTCGGGCGCGGGCCTGGGAGCCGCCTGTAGCGCGTCGCCAGCGCGCGGAGCGCCTGGCCGCGGATCACCGCGCAGCCGTGGGTCACTGGGCAGCCGTGGGTCACTGGGCAGCCGTGGGTCACTGCGCAGCCGTGGGTCAGTGCGCAGCCGTGGGTCAGTGCGCAGCCGTGGGTCACTGCGCTGGCGGGTGGTCTCCTGTCCTGGATCGCTGCGCCGGCGGTCCGCAGGCCGCTGATCCATCCACGGGCCCACCAGTCGCTGACCAGCGAAGCCCTGCTCATCGGCCCGCCGATCAGGCGGCGGCTCGTGGTGCGCGGGACCGGCGTATGCCCGGCCACCGCCGAGCTCCGGGTCGTCCGGGTACGCCCGGTCACCGCTGAGCTCACGATCACCCGGGTACTCCCGGTCACCGCTGAACGCCCTCTCATCCGGATACGACGTGCCGCCGCTGAATGCCGCCTGGTCTGGGTATGCACGATCGTCGCGTGGCCTGTCAGCTCGCCGTCGTTGTGATCGCCCGTCGTCTGCGCGCTGATCCGGCGGCCCGTAATCAGAGCGGGGATCGGCTGGTGGCTGACGGCCAGCCGAACGCGCCTGGCCCTGGTACCTTCGGCGGTCGCCGGTGTCGCGTGGATCGCGGGTGTCCCAGCGATCCTGCGGCGCGCGCGGCGATTTGTCAGAGGCCATAACGCTCAGGTTTCGCTGAACGGCTCGCGAGCATCAGCGCAGCCTCGCCGACGTCCAGTCCTTCGTGGACGACCGCCACGACCACCTCCGTGATGGGCATCTCGACGCAGTGGGCCGCAGCCAGTTCAAGGACTGATTTCGATGACGGAACACCCTCAGCTACCTGGGTCGTGTTCGCGATGATGTCGGCCAGCGGTATGCGACGGCCGAGCTTCTCCCCGAACGTCCTGTTGCGGGACAGGGGCGAGGAGCACGTCGCCACCAAGTCGCCCATGCCGGCCAACCCGGCGAAGGTGTGCGGGTCGGCGCCGAGCGCGGCGCCGAGTCGCTCGATCTCTGCCAGCCCACGGGTGATCAGCATGGCCTTGGTGTTGTCACCGAGACCCATTCCGACCGCGATCCCGACCGCCAGCGCGATCGGGTTCTTGGCCGCGCCGCCGAGCTCGCAGCCGATCACGTCGGGATTGGTGTAGGGGCGGAAATAGCCGGTGTGGCAAGCCTTTTGCAAGTGCGTGGCCGCCTGCTCGTCGGCGCACGCCACCACGGTGGCCGCGTACTGGCGCTCGGCGATCTCGTGCGCCAGGTTTGGCCCCGTGATGACCGCGATCTGCTCGGCGGGCCAGCCGGCCACGTCGGCTATGACCTCGCTCATTCGCTTGCCTGTGTCGAGTTCGATGCCCTTCATCAGGCTGACCATCAGCGCGCCAGGGGGAATCAGGCCGGTCCAGCGGACCAGGTTCTGCCTCAGCGTCTGGGATGGCACGGCGAGCACGACTAGGTCGGCCTCGGCGACCGCCTCGGCCGGGTCGGCGGTTGCCCGCAGCGAGGCCGGCAGCGTGATGTCAGGCAGGTACGCCTGATTGCACCTGGTCGAGTTGATCAGGTCGGCGACCTCGGGCCTGCGACACCACAGCACGACAGGCGTCCCGGCGTCGCATAGCACCTGGGCGAAGATCGTTCCCCAGGAGCCGCCGCCCATCACGGCCGCGATCACGGTTCTGGCACCTCGGTGGGCGGGTCGCTCGCCACCGCCGAGGCGGCGGGCTCGTCGCCGTCGGGCGCGGAGGTGGCACGGGCCGAACCGGCCGGCGGCGAGGAGACGGTGACCGGGGATGAAGGCTCCGCCTCCGAGTCGCTCACCGACGCGTCGCTCACAGCCGATGCGGCAGCCGCCTGCTCCGTGGCGAGCAGCCGCAGTTCGGCCCGTTCCTTCCGCCTCTCGATCGCCGGATGGTACGGCTTGGCCGGGGGGTCTTCCCCCCGAAGCCCGCTGAGCAGGCCCGTCACGTCGGCCATGATCTTGTCGGTGGCGGCGCGCATGACCTTGGTGTCGATCGGCAGGCCGGCGAACTCGGAGAGGTCGACCGGCGGCCCTGCGATCACGCGCACGGTCTTGCGCGGCAGCACGTGCGGCTTGGCGGTCCCGTACGGGAGGACGTTCTGCGCGCCCCAGTGCGCGACGGGAATCACCGGGGCGCCGGTCGCCAGCGCGAGCCTGGCGACACCCGTCTTAGCCACCATGGGCCACAACGCGGGATCGCGCGTGACCGTCGACTCCGGGTAAAACAGGACGCACGCGCCGTCCTTGACGCCCTGCTCGGCATCGCGCAGCACTAGCGCCGCGTCCGCCTGGCCGCGATAGACGGGAAGCTGGCCGAGCTTGGCCAGGATCGGGCCGAGAATCTTGATCTTGAAAAGGCTCGACTTGGCGAGGAACACGGGGTAGCGGCCGGCCTGGTCGCAAAAGAGCGCGACCGCGAGCACGTCGGCGTACGAAAGGTGATTCGCCGCGACGATCACCCCGCCCTCGGCCGGGAAGTTCTCCTGGCCCTGCCAGTCGTGCTTCATCAGCGCACGGATGGTTGGCCGCAGGATTACCTTCGAAATCCCGCGCCACACGGTGGAGTAGCTGCCGTCTGGGCGCTTCTTGCTCATTCCCGCTCTCTCCCGCACCTCATGGTGCCAGTCTTCCCGCTTGCGCGCAGGCGAGTCGAGGCAGGATCGGATGCTATGGCATCCGAAACCGCCCCGGCCCAGCCAGCGAGGTTCTCGCCGCCACCGATCGCGCCGCTACCGGCCTGGTCCGTGGTGATTCCCGTCAAGGTACTTGCTCAGGCCAAGTCCCGGCTGGCAGTGCTGCCAGCCAAGCAGCGCAAGGAACTCGCGCTCGCCATGGCGGCCGACACCGTGGCGGCGGCGGTCACCTGCCGGCTAGTCGGGCCGGTGATCGTGGTCAGCGATGATCCAGTGGTGCGGTCGGAGCTGACCACGCTCGGCGCAGTGGTGATCGATGACAGCCCGGCCGGCGGGCTCAACCAGGCCCTGATCGCGGGCGCGGAGCACGCCGTGGCCCGCTGGCCCGGCTTCGGCCGGGCGGCGCTGACGGCCGACCTGCCGGCGTTGTCAGCATCGGATCTCGATGCGGCACTCACCGAGGCGGCATTTGTAACGCAAGGCTTCGTAGCCGATGCCGCCCGCTCGGGCACGACGCTGTACACGGCGAGACCAGGAGCCGCGTTCTCGCCCAGGTTTGGCCCCCGGTCCCGGGAGCGTCACCGCAAGGCCGGAGCCACCGAGCTGGACCCGCCCGGCATCGACGGGCTGCGAACCGACGTGGACACCCTTGATGACCTCCGCCTGGCAGCAGCCATTGGGCTCGGTCGCCGGTCGGCTGCTATATATGGACGATCGGGCAGGTGAGCGTCCTGGTGATGCCAGGTACGCCCTGGATCTGGGCAACGACGAGCCTGCCAAGGTCATCCACGTTATCGGCCTCGGCGCGGACGATGACGTCGTAGGGCCCGGTCACGTCATCGGCCTGGTTCACGCCAGTGATCGACCCGATCGCCATCGCCACGTCGGCGGCCTTTCCGACCTCCGTCTGGACGAGTATGTAAGCCTGGACCATGTCGCCCTCCCGGTCGTCGCCTGATGATCGCCACGCTACCGTAGGCCGCGTCCGCCCGGTGGAGCAAGTAGGCGAGCGCGATTCAAGCCGAATGCGAAGGCGGCGCCTCAAAGGCGCCCGGAGGCGAGCGGGAACGAGCGGGAAAGGGAGTAAATCATCACGATCGCTGAGCTTGGTGAGTTCGGCCTGATCGCGGCCATCGCCGCAGAGCTGCGGTCTGGCCCAGGGGTTGTCGTCGGGTTGGGCGACGACGCGGCCGTGCTGCATGCCCCTGACGGGCGGGTAGTCGCCACGACCGACCTGCTCATCGAGGGCCGGCACTTCCGCCGCGACTGGTCGTCGGCCGCTGACATCGGCCATCGCGCGGCGGCGCGGAACCTCGCCGACGTCGCCGCGATGGGAGCGGTCCCCGCCGCGCTGCTCGTCGGCTTCGCTGGTCCTGGTGACACCGACGTCGACTGGGTGCTCGAGCTGGTCAGGGGTATCGCCGCGGAAGGCGCGGCCGCAGGAGCGAGCGTCGTCGGCGGCGACACGAGCAGCGCGGATACGGTCCTGCTGGCCGTCACGGCCCTGGGGGACCTGGCTGGCCTCGACCCGGTTACCAGGAGCGGCGCGAGGCCCGGTGACGTCGTGGCGCTGGCAGGTACGCTCGGCGCGGCGGCGGCCGGCCTGGCGTTGCTGATGGCAGGCGCGCAGGTCCAGGCCGATTCCGCGCTGGCTGAGCCGATCGCGGCAGATCCTGCCATGCCTGCGCCGCTGCGCGCGGATTCCGCACTGCCTGAGCTTGTTCAGGCGTACCGCCGTCCGCGCCCGCCATACGACGCCGGGCCGCAGGCCGCCGCGCTCGGCGCGTCATCGATGATCGACATCAGCGATGGGCTGATAGCCGACCTCGGTCATGTCGCCGCCGCCAGTGGCGTGCAGCTTGAGCTCTGGCCAGCCGAGCTCGCGGCCGAGGCGGTAGCCCCGGCCGGCGCGCTGGCTGCCGCTGCGGCCGTGCTCGGCGCGCCCGACTGGCTGCGATGGGTGCTGACCGGCGGCGACGATCACGCGCTCGTGGCGACTTTTAGCCCCGGCGTCGCGTTGCCTGAGCGCTGGACTGTCATCGGCGAGGTCACGCGCGGGCACGGCATTCTGGTGGGTGGCCGACGCTGGAGCGGCCCGGGCGGCTGGGATCACTTCCGTGGCAGCGATGCCGACGGCGCTCAGGCCATAGGCTAGGTAGCCATGAGCGAGCCGAATGGGCGTCGCGACGCCGTGGGCGAGCACGACACGCGGCTTGGGCCTGTCGCCCACGCACAGCGTGGGGTCCCTGCTGTCGTCACAGCAGCAGTAAGGGCACCACGTTGTGGCCAGGAACGGACTTTCCGGCCGTTCCTGCTGGCGCCCAGGAGCCGGGCGGGAGCTTCCGCATGAACGAGACTCCGGCGCGCGTGCTCGCAATCGCGGGCTCGGACTCCGGTGGTGGCGCGGGCATTCAGGCCGATCTGAAGACCATGCTCGCGCTCGGCGTGCATGGCATGACGGTGGTCTGCGCCGTGACCGCGCAGAACTCCGTGGGGGTGCAAGGGTACTGGGAACTGCCGCCCGAGGCCGTCGCCGCGCAGCTTGACTCCGTGCTCGATGACATCGGCGCCCAGGCCATCAAGACCGGCATGCTCGCCTCGGCGCAGATCGTGCGGACCGTCAGCGCTCGCCTGGCGACGGTCGACGCGCCGGTGGTCGTCGACCCGGTCGCGGTGTCCAAGCACGGCGACAGCCTGCTGTCGCCTGGCGCCATCGACGCCCTCACGAACGCGTTGCTGCCGCTGGCGACCGTGGTGACGCCCAACTTGCTTGAGGCCGAGTTGCTCACCGGAGCCCCGATCGCCGACGAGGCCCAGATGCGGGTGGCGGCGGACCGGATCGCCGCGCTCGGGCCTGCCTGGGTGCTTGTCAAGGGCGGCCATCTGCCCGGTTATCCCGTGGACCTGCTCAGGGCACCCGACGGCGAGGTGATCAGGTACCCGGGCCGGCGGATCGCCAGCCGTCACACCCACGGGACCGGCTGCACGCTGGCGTCGGCCATCGCCTCGCACCTGGCCATGGGAGCGGACGTGCCGAGCGCGGTGGAATCGGCGAAGGAGTACGTGACCGGGGCGATCGACGGCGGGTTCGCGCTCGGGGCGGGCATCGGGCCGGTCGACCACGGCTGGCGGATCCGCCAGCCGGTCGCCTGAATAACCTCACCCGACGGTCAGCGGGTGACCTTGCCTGCCTTGATGCAGGAGGTGCACACGTTCAGCCGCTTGGGCGTCCCGCCCACCTTGGCGCGGATACGCTGAATATTGGGGTTCCAGCGGCGCGGGGTGCGGCGGTGCGAGTGCGACACGTTGTTGCCGAAGCCCGGCCCCTTGCCGCACACATCGCAGACGGAAGCCACGGGATCGCTCCTGATCGGTAGTCACCTGGAAGTCGCACAAGCGTACCCGACCATGCCGCCTGAGTGCGACTCGGCCCAGCGAGTCAAAGGCGAGCGGGGAGATCGGCCCCGCTTGTGACAGACCAGCGAAGTAGCCTGCGTTGATACTGGCAATGAAGAGCATGAGGAGCGGCGGCAGCGCGATGGTCAAGGTCACCGACTCGTTGCGCACGGTCGTGGGCGACAAGGCGGCAAAACGGCTCGCCACGCTGGGCCAGGTCGGCCTGCGGACCGTCGGCGACCTGCTGAACTACTACCCCCGCCGGTACGAAACCCGAGGCGAGCTCACCGATCTCGCCTCGCTTCGCGACGGCGAGCACGTGACCGTGCTTGCGGAGATCGCGAAGGTGTCGAGCAGGCAGATGCGCAATCGGCCTGGCTCGGTGTTCGAGGCCGTCGTCACGGACGGCCGGGGCAAGCTCACGCTGACGTTCTTCGGCAAGGGGCGGCAGGACTGGCGCGAACGTGAGCTCGCGCCTGGCCTGCAGGGCCTGTTCGCCGGACAGGTGTCCACGTTCAAGGGCAAGCGCCAGCTCGCGCATCCGGAGTACGAACTGCTCGGTTCCGCCAACGCGGCCGCGCGGGCGATGGAGTACGCGACGGAGCTGATCCCCATCTATCCCGCGAGCAAGGACATCGCGTCCTGGCAGATCGCCGACTCGGTGCGACTGGTGCTCACGGCGGTCGACATCGAGGGTGACCCGCTGCCGGCGCGGGTGCGCGAGCGGTACCGGCTGTACGGGTACGAGCGGGCGCTGCGCGCCATTCACCAGCCGGCCGACGAGCAGGATAAGGAACGGGCGATCAGGCGACTGAAGTGGGACGAGGCGTTCACGCTTCAGGTGGTTCTCGCCCAGCGCAGGCGGGTCTCGACCGAGTACGTGGCGCTCGCGCGCCCCCGGCTCGACGGCGACGCGGGCGGGCTGCTCGCCGAGTTCGACCGCGGGCTGCCGTTCGAGCTGACCGAGGGCCAGCAGGAGGCGGGCGAGGCGATCGCGGCCGACCTCGCGCGGGCGCACCCGATGCACCGGCTGCTGCAAGGCGAGGTCGGCTCGGGCAAGACCGTCGTCGCGCTCCGGGCGATGCTCCAGGTGATAGACGCGGCCGGGCAGGCCGCGCTGCTCGCCCCGACCGAGGTGCTCGCCCAGCAGCATCATCGCTCGATCAGCCAGATCCTCGGCCCGCTGGCCATGGCCGGCCAGCTCGGCGGCGCCGAGCACGCGACCAGGGTGGCGCTGCTGACGGGGTCGCAGGGCAGCGCGGCGCGGCGCAGGGCCTTGCTCGAGGCCGCGTCGGGCGAGGCCGGGATAGTGATCGGCACGCACGCGCTGCTCGAGGAGCAGGTGCAGTTCGCCGACCTCGGGCTGATCGTGATCGACGAGCAGCACAGGTTCGGCGTGGAGCAGCGGGAGGCGCTGCGCGGGAAGGCGGCCGAGGGCCGGCCGCACGTGCTTGTCATGACAGCCACGCCGATTCCCCGCACGGTGGCGATGACCGTGTTCGGCGACCTAGAGGTCACCGAGCTCACCGAGTTGCCCGCCGGGCGCTCGCCGATCGCCACGCACGTGGTGCCGGTGGCCGAGAAGCCGCACTACCTCGAGCGGGCGTGGCAGCGGGTCAGCGAGGAGGTCGCAGGCGGCGGGCAGGTCTACGTGGTCTGCCCAAGGATCGGCGACGAGGAAGGGCGGGCAAACAGCGAAGAGGAACAGGGTCTCGTGGAGCGAGCAGGCGGTGCCAAGGCCGGTCTGGCTGGCGCGCAGAACGGGTCCGGTGGCCCGGAAGGGCCGGCCGGGCGGGAAGAGCCCGGAGGCCGGGCCAGCGAACTGCCGCTAGCCGATGACGGAGGGTTCGACTTCGCCGAGCTACTCGACGATCATCAGGCGCGCCGGCCGCCGCTTGCCGTCGTCGACGTGGCCGCCGGCCTGCGGCAAGGCCCGCTCGCCGGGCTCACGCTTGCCGTGCTGCACGGGCGGCTGGCGCCGGAAGAGAAGGACAAGGTGATGCTGGCGTTCGCGGACGGCCGGATCGACGTCCTGGTCACGACGACGGTCGTCGAGGTCGGGGTTGATGTCCCCGACGCGACCATGATGGTGATCATGGATGCCGACCGGTTCGGGGTATCCCAGCTGCACCAGCTTCGCGGCCGGGTCGGCCGTGGTGGCCGTCCTGGACTGTGCCTGCTTGTGACCGAGGCGCCGCAGGGACCGGCCAGGGAGCGGCTCGACGCGGTGGCCGCGACCTCGGATGGCTTCGCCCTGGCCAGGCTCGACCTTGAGCAGCGCAGGGAGGGCGATGTGCTAGGCGAGGCGCAGGCAGGCCGGAGGTCGAGCCTCAAGTTGCTCACGCTGCTGCGGGACGAGGAACTCATCGGCCTGGCCAGGCAGGAGGCGGAGGACCTGGTCGGAGCCGACCCGGCCCTGGCCGGCCAGCCAGCGCTGGCCGCCGCGATCAGCGCGCTGCTCGAGTCGCAGCGCGCGGAGTTCCTGGCCAAGGCGTGACCAGGATCGTCGCCGGGCTGGCAGGCGGCCGCCGGCTTGCCGTGCCGCCTGGGCGCGCCACCAGGCCGACGAGCGACCGGGCCAGGGAAGGCTTGTTCGCGTCTGTCCTCGCCACGCTAGGCAGCCTGGACGGCGCGTCGGTGCTCGACCTCTACGCCGGCTCTGGCGCCGTGGGCCTTGAGGCGTTGTCCCGCGGCGCGGCCAACGTCCTGCTGATCGAGTCAGACGCCAGGGCGGCGGAGGTGATCAGGCGCAACATCGCCGCCGTCGGGCTGCCCGGCGCAAGGCTCGTCTGTGACCGGGCGGACCGGGCGCTGCGGCCCGGCCCGGCTGGCTACGAATTGCCTGGCCGCGAGTCGGCGGGGCACGGTGGGTTCTGCCAGTTTGTGTTCGCCGACCCGCCGTACTCGGCGGCTGACGACGAGATCGATGCGATGCTGCGGATCCTGTCGGACTGTGGCTGGCTGGCACCTGACGCGCTGGTCGTGATAGAGCGCGACGCCAGATCGGGATCTTTGGCCTGGCCGCCGGGGTACGCTCAGGACCGGTCCCGCCGATACGGCGAGACGGCGCTCTGGTACGGTCGCCCGTCAGGCGACGCCCCTGCCGCCGCAACCCTAAGCTTACGTTTTAGCCCGAGCACTGCCAGGCAGGGCGAGGTTGAAACGTAAGCTACGACTGGAGCGTGAGTCCGCGTGATCCGCGTGGTCTGCCCGGGTTCCTTCGACCCGGTCACCAACGGCCATCTGGACATCATCAGCCGCGCGGCGAAGCTGCACGACGAGGTGATCGTGGCCGTGCTGCGCAACCTCGCCAAGTCCTCGCTGTTCACCGCCGATGAGCGGATCGAGATGCTGCGCGAGGTCACCAAGGAGCACGCCAACGTGCGGGTCGCCAAGTTCAACGGCCTGATCGTGGACTTCTGCCGTGCCAACGACGTGTCGGCGATCGTGAAGGGCTTGCGGGCGGTCAGCGATTTCGACTACGAGATGCAGATGGCGCAGATGAATTACAACCAGGCGGGCGTCGAAACGCTATTCATGACGACGAATCCGCTTTATGCGTTTTTGTCATCAAGCCTGGTCAAGGAGTTCGCCAGGTACGGAGGCGACGTCTCCGGGCTGGTCCCAGAGTCGGTGCTGCGCAGGCTGACCGAGCGCCTCGCCAGCGAGTAATGCGCGAGCCAGCCGAAGGCGGCGCCTCAAAGGCGCCCGGAGGCGAGCGGGCAGATCTGCGCGAGCGAGCCGAAGGCGAGCGCGAGCGAGCGAGCCGCAG
>JASIBM010000031.1 GCA_030045175.1 Streptosporangiaceae bacterium
GACGAGGCCAGTGATTTCGGCTAGCAAGGCTGGGCGAAGCGAGTGGCGAAGGTCGCTGGTCTGACCTTGATGCTGCCTGCGCGCGCACGGCGGGCGAGATGGGCAGCCTTGCGACAGAGCTGCTGCGTGGATCGGCTGCGGCCGTGGCGAGCGGCGGCGCGGAGCGGGACCAAACAGCTTTCGCCAAGAGCTTCCCAGAGCCTTGGAGCTACCGGTCTCGCAGGCGGCGAGCGGCGAGCTGTGCCCCGCCCCCCGGCGGTAGCCGGGAGACGGGGCACTGGCCTGCGGCCAGCACCTGGGTTCGGCGCGTGGCGCCCGGGGGTTGGCGCGCGCGCTGGGGGGTTGGCGCGTGGCGCCTTGGGGGGCCTGGCGCGCGCCTGGGGGTTGGCGCGTGCGCGCTCTGTAGGGCTGGCCGCTATCCGCGCTCAGGCCTGGGGGGCGGGCCGGAGGCGGAGTTTGCGGGTCGAACTCTTGCCTGGTCAGCGGCGCCTTGCGGCGGTGCAGGCGACCGTCACGTGATAACGGCGGTGGGTCACTGGGCGCGCGCGGGCCATGGGCATTTCCCTTCCGTGCTGACCTGCCGGTGCGGTCCTGCGGAATGAAGAACCGGCGGATGATCCGAAGGGCTCGGATCGCCTTACCAGCGAGGTTACGAAGAGTAACGTCGCCGACCCCGACCTAGAGTCCCGGCGTAGCCCGAAGGTGACGCATGTCACATCGACGGGCGGTTTCAGGTGCGCGAACCCTACCTGGCGCGGGCGTTCCCCGGCGCGGACTTCAGCAGCGGCGCGGTCGCCGTCGAGGCTGGCAGCGTGGCCGGATTGACGAACGTGCTACCGCTGGGCCCCGCGACCACGGCCTCGTGCAGCGCGCTGCCCCGCAGGAGCTGCTTCCAGGTCAAGAACCATTGCGTCCACCCGTTGTCCCAGGTACCCGCCCGCGGGCTACCGGTGATCGTGACCGGGTTGCCGGGCACAGCCATCTTGTAGTAATACTCGGCGGCCGCCGGGTGCATGTTCACGCAGCCGTGGCTGACGTTGATGTGCCCTTGCTCGCTGACCGACCAGTAGGCGTCGTGCACGTAGTCGCCCGACCAGGTGAACCGCACCGACCAGGGCACCTCGATCGCGTAGCCGGGTCCCTTCATCAGCACCGGGTTCCCCTTGTCGATGGTCAGGTATGTCCCGTTCGGCGTGTCGTCGCCCGGCCTGCCGGTGCTGATCGGCCAGTTCCTGATCAGCTTGCCGTTGCGGTAGAGCTTGAGCCGGTGCGTCCTGGTGCTTGCGACGATGATCAGCGACCGGCCGATCGTGAACTGCTGCGTCAGCGTGTGATAGCCGTAGACGCCAGGCGCGCCCTCGACGCCGTCCAGGTGGCCGGTGAAGGTGACCGTGGTGTGAGCGGGCCAGTAGTCGCGTGGCCGGAAGAAGAGCGTGCGGCTGTTGTCCCAGTACCATGCGCCCACGACCGGCTTGGACGTGGTGATCTCGAGTGATCGCTCAACGGCCTGCCGGTTCGTGATTGGCTGGCTGAAGGTCAGCATGATGGGCATGCCGACGCCGTACGTCTTCCGGTACCCCTCGAAGATCATGGTGCTGAACGTCCGCGCCGGGTTCAGGGTGCGGAACGTGCTTGCCTGCGTTACCGCCCGCCCTGAGGCGCTCACCGCCGTGGCGGTGACTGTCAGCGTTTTATCAACGGGTAGCGTCCAGTTACTCTGCCACTCGGTACGGCTCGGGTTCAGCGAGCCGGTGACCGGATAACCGGTCACCGTCACCGTCTTGATCTTGCCGCCGGTCACCGTGACCGTGATGGGCTTGCCTGGGTCGACGCCTGTGCTGCCGGAAGCCGGCGTGATCACCAGCCGGGCGCCAGCGACGGTGCCGTGCCCGCTCGTAGTGCCGTGCCCGCTCGTAGTGCCGTGCCCGGTAGCCGGGCCGGTCGCCTGGCACGCCGTTGCCACCAGGCCGATGGCTCCGGCCAGCGCCAGCGGCGCCAGCACCGATCGGGCGTTTTGGATTGGCACGCTGTCCCTCCCGCGGCCTTTCTGGCGGGTACTCTACGTGCCCCCCAGTATGCACGCGGTAAGGGACTGCCTCCTGTGACTTCGCCGCAGTCGGTTCGCCTCGCGTCGAGCTAGCTGACGCCCGCGCCGGTAACGGCGTTGGAGTTTCCTGGCGCGGACGTCTGGGTCGGCGCGGTCGCCGTCGAGGCTGGCAGCGTGGCCGGGCTGACGAACGTGCTACCGCTGGGCCCGGCGATCACGGCCTCGTGCAGCGCGCTGCCCCGCAGGTACTGCGACCACGTCAGGAACCATTGCGTCCACCCGTTGTCCCAGACACCAGCCCGCGGGCTACCGGTGACGGTGACTGGATTGCCTGGCCAGGCCATGCTGTAGTAGATATCGGCGTCCGCCGGGGCCATGTTCACGCAGCCGTGGCTGACGTTGACGTAGCCCTGCTCGCCGACCGACCAGTAGGCGTCGTGCAGGAAGATGCCCGAGTCGGTGAACTCGACCGCCCAGGGCACCGAGATCGAATAGCCAGGCCCGGTCATCTGTACCGGGTTCCCCTTGGCGAGGGTCAGGTACGTCCCGTTGGGCGTGTCGTCGCCCGGCGCGCCGGTGCTGATCGGCCAGTTGTGGATCAGGGTGCCGTTGCGGTACAGCATGAGCCGGTGCGTGACCGTGCTGGCGACGACGATGACCGATGGCCCGATGTTGAACTGCTGCGTCAGCGTGTGAGCGCCGTAGATGCCAGGCGCGCCCTCGACGCCGTCCAGGTGGGCGGTGAAGGTGACTGTGGTGTTGGCCGGCCAGTAGTCGCGTGGCCGGAAGAAGACCGTCTGGCTGTTGTCCCAGTACCACGCGCCCACGACCGGCTTGGACGTGGTGATCTCGAGTGATCGCTCGACGGCCTGGCGGTTCGTGATCGGCCGGCTGAAGGTCAAGATGATCGGCACGCCAACGCCATAGGTCTGCTGATATCCCTCGTTGATCTTGGCGCTGAATGTCCGCGTCGGGGTCATGGTATGGAACGTGGTACTCCGCCTGACGATCTGTCCCGACGCGTTCACCGCCATGGCGCTTACTCTGAGCGTCTTGTCGACGGGCAGTGTCTCGGTGCTCCGCCACCGCGTGCGCCCGCGGTTGAGCGAGCCGGTGACAGGATCGCCCGAGACGGTGACCGCCTTTATCTCGCCGCCGATCGCCGTGACGCTGATCGGATCGCCGGGATTGGCCGCCGCGCTGCCATAGGCTGGCGTGATCACCAGCCGGGCGGCGGCGTCCTGGCAGCCCGTGGCGAGCAGGCCAGCGGAGCCGGCCAGCGCGAGCGCGAGCAGAATTCTCCGGCCTGATCGGACGTATTCTTGCGGCACGCCTTCCCCCCGTCGGATTGGCTGTCCTGTCGATCGCCGCCAGCGCGTAGCCGGCGCCGCACGGCTCGACCGGGCGGCCCGCGAGGGGTGGCCTGCTGTCTTTCGCATACTGCGGGTACCCGTGGCACCCGCCGGCATGCCTGCGGTTAGGGACTGCTTAATCCGACTTTGCCGCCGGTAGTGATTGTGCCTGCGGTCGCTCGGCCGGCTCATTGCGCCGCAGTCGCCGCAATCGCCGGGTCAGGCCGGTCGCGTTGAGGCCGACCAGGCCAGCTATCACCGCGATTGCGATCGAGGTCCAAGGCACGATGTCGCCGAACCGGTCGAACGGCGTCCGCACCCAGGTGGGCGGCAGCGCGAGGGTCACGGTCAGCACGCCGCGCTCGTTGGTGTTCATCCAGGCGAGCTCGCGGCCCCGGTCGTCGAACGCCGCGGTGTCGCCGGTGAGCGCCGCCTGCACGGCAGGCCTGCCAGTCTCGGCCGCGCGCAGGGCCGCGAGTGAGGCGTGCTGCTCGGGCGCCCAGCTGCCCTGGAACGTGGAGTCGGACGTCTGGTAGATGATCACCTGGGCGCCGCGATTGGCGTCGACTCTGGACATGTCGGGGAACGTGGACTCAAAGCAGATCAGGACCCCGAAATGGAGCGCGCGGCCATCTGGCAGCGTGGCGCGCAGCACCCGCGCCCCGGTGCCGGCGATCATGTTCTGCGGCGCCGCCCTGCTGATCTTCGCCAGCCAGCCGAGCACGGATCTAAACGGTATGTACTCGCCGAACGGCACCAGCCGCGTCTTGGTGTAGCTCGCCTCGATTCCGCTGCGCCCCAGCAGCACGGCGACCTTGGACAGCGCCCCGCTCGGGGTCACCGCGTCCTGGCTCACGAGCAGTTGCGTGCCGACCCTGGCCGACAGCCGTTCCAGGCGGTGCAGCAGGGCGTGGTCGGTGTACAGGTCGAAGCCGACGCTGCTCTCACCCCACACGATCAGGTCGGCGTGGTGGATGCGGAGCGTCAGCTTGACCTCATCGTCGACCGTGGCCATCGGCCGGCCGCGTGGCGCAAAGTCGGGCTGGACGAGCGCGAGCGTGATGTGGCCGGTCGGCCGGATCGCGTATTCGGCCGAGGTCGCGGCGAATGCCACCGGCCCCGCCGCGAGGGCGAGCACGGTGCCCGCGACGCCGACGGCTCTGGCGAGGCGGGTCGCGCCTGTCAGCGCGATCGCGATGCCAGTATTGGCGGCCACCAGGACGAAGCTGATCAGCCAGATGCCGCCGACCGCCGCGAGCGAGAGCACGACCGGATGCTGCCACTGACTCGCGCCGAACACCGCCCAGGGCCCGCCGATGCCCTGCCAGGATCTGATCCAGTCGACCACGACCCAGCAGCTCGGCACCACGAACAGGGCGGCAAGCGCCCGGCGGACATCGGGGCCAGGCGTGCTCAGCAGGCGGCGCCAGGCTGGGCTTGGTGCGGACGGCGCGGCCTGACCGGGCGCCGGGCCGGCCTCGGCAGGGGCCTGCTCCGCGCTCGGCGCGCGGAGCAGGCCCCACGCGGCCAGGCCAACGCCCGCCCAGGGCGCGCCGAGCACGATCACCACGAGCAGCAAGGCTGGTCCCAGGTTCGGGATCAGCCAGTAGACCGCCGCGGACATGTAACCAGCGCCGAGCCACCAGCCGCGGATCGCGGCCTCCCGCGCGGACGGCGCGAGGCGCAGCAGCAGCAACCCGGGTACCAGGCCGAACCAGGCGAGGAACTCCAGGTCTAGCGAAGGGAACGCGAGCACGGGCACGGCGCCTGCGAGCAAGACGGCGTACCGAGCGGGTCGCGTGAAACCGCGCCAGAAGCCCACGTATCCAATTGTGCGCCATCTGCGCGAGCGAGCCTAAGGCGAGCCGCGGTAAGGGCGGCGGTAAGGCTAGCGCGGCGTCAGCACGCAGAACTCGTTGCCCTCTGGGTCGGCGAGCACGACCCAGGTCGCGTTGCCCTGCCCGACGTCGATGGCCGTCGCCCCGGCCGCGCACAGCCTGGCCGCCTCGGCGCGGTTGTCCCCGCCGGGGAACGGCGCGACGTCCGGGTGTATCCGGTTCTTGCCCGATTTCGAGTCTCCTGGCACCCGCAGCAACTCGACGAACGGCCCGGCGCCGCTGGCCGAGCGCAACGAGAAGATGTTCTGCTCGCTGCCGTGCGCCCGCCAGCCTGCCGCGTCAGCCCAGAACCTGGCCAGGCCCGCCGGGTCCGTGCAGTCGATTACGACGGCCGC
>JASIBM010000185.1 GCA_030045175.1 Streptosporangiaceae bacterium
GCGGTCATGTGCTGACCATCTCCGCGAAGACGATCCCGTCGCTCGCCGGGCAACTCCGGCGCTATCAGGAGTCGCTGGCCGGCCGGTCCGACATCGAAGTCGCCGATCTGTGCTATACCACGAACGTCGGCCGGGCCCATTTCCGTCACCGGATAGCTGGTGTCGTGACCGACCGCGATGACCTCGACGCCCTGCTCGGGCGGTCCCTGGCCACCGTGGAGCGCGGCGGGCTAGCCGGTTACGAGTCCCGTAAGGCCGCTTTCCTCTTCTCAGGTTTTGGTCCTCTTTACCCCGGCATGGGCGCCGCTTTGTCGAGACGGCATCCGGTGTTCGCCAGCGAGCTTGACGCCTGCGACGAGCTGCTGACACCGCTCCTAGGTCGCTGCGTCAAGGACATGGTGCTTGGGACATGCGGACCGGACGACGCCGAGGCTCTGGGTCAGCCCCGATACGGACAGCCCGTCCAGTTCGCCATCGAATACGCGCTGGCCAGACTCTGGATGTCATGGGGTATCCGACCGAACGCGGTCGCCGGGCACAGCATGGGCGAGATCGCCGCGGGCGCCGTGGCCGGGCTATTCAGCCTCGCGGAAGCCGCCAAGCTGATCAACGACCGGGCACTGCTGCAAGATTCGGTGCGCTCTGAAGGTCGCATGGCGTCCGTCGGAGCCGGCGCGGACGCGGTTGCCCCGCTGCTGGCCGGCTATCCGGATGTCGCCGTCGCCGCCATCAACGCACCCCAGCAATGCGTCGTCTCCGGCGGGCGGGACTCCATCACCGCCATCCTCGCCGTCCTGTCCAGGCAGGACATAGAGACCAAGCCACTCCCGGTCTCAGCAGGCGGACACTCCCCGTTGATGATCGAGGTGACCGCGAATCTGCGGAAGGCGGCAGCGGGCATCCGGTTCACCGAGCCCGCGATCACCATCGTCTCCACCGTGACCGGCCAGGTCGCCAGGCCGGCTGAGATCTGCGATGCGGACTACTGGGCGCGCCAGGTTGTCGAACCCGTGAACTTCATGGGCGCCATGCAGGCGCTGGACCGGCGAGGCAAATATGTCTTCATCGAGATCGGCCCGTCCGCGACGCTGACCTCACTGGGGAAGAGATGCGTTCCGCCAGGCAAGCACATCTGGCTGCCCAGCATGCACCCCTCCGACACCGGCGGCAACACCATGCTCAACGCGGTCGCCAAGGCATACGAGAACGGCCAGCCGATCTCGTGGCAGGACTTCCACCGCGGACACCGCGGCCGCAGGATCGAGCTTCCGACTTACGCGTTTGACCGCCGGCCGTACCGGCTGCCAGCCGGCCGGGCGGCAAGCCCACCCGCCAGGCCGATGGCCCAAGCCAGCGCCGGCCTGGCCGACCAGGCCGCGACGGATCAGGCCGCCGGCGACAGCGCGCCAGGCGTGGCGGTGCTTAGCACGCAAGAAGCTGGTGAACGCACGACCACGATCACGGAGCTGATCAGGGAAAAGGTCGCCGCGGTGCTGGAATTCTCTGACCTTGCTGACGTCGGGGCCGACGCCGACTTCACCGACCTGGGGATGGACTCACTTCTGGCTGTCAAGCTCCGCAAGGAGCTCTGCGCATCGCTGTCGGTCTCCTTCCCGACGCCAGAGATCTTCAGTCACCCGACGCCCCGCACGCTCGCCGAGTTCCTCGACGATCAGCTCGAGAAGGTGGGATAGCGATGGATACGCACCCGCAGGCGAGCGGCGCCCGCTCGGCTAGCCGCTGGTTCAGTCCCGCCCAGCCGCCGCAGGAAGCCCGGATCCGCCTGCTCCTGATGCCACACGCAGGCAGCGGAGCCGCGGCCTACCGGGGCTGGAACCGCTTGCTGCCGGCCGAAATCGGCGTACAGGCGCTGACCCTGCCAGGACGGCAGAGCCGCCGGGCCGAGCCGCTGCCCGTGGACTGGGAAGCGCTACTCGATGACCTGCATCATGCCCTGCTTGCCACGCTGGACGACGAACGCCCGTATGCGATGTTCGGGCATTGCATCGGTGCCATGATGGCCTACCGGCTGGCCGTCCGGCTCGAAGCCAATGGCGATCCGCCACCGTCACTGCTCGGCATGTCCGGCTGGTCGCCGACTGGATTCTGGCGTGCGCCCGCGGGTCACGAGAAGCTGTCGATAAGCGAGTTCGGCCAACTGTACAAGGATTTCGGCGCCTTTCCCGACGAGCTCTGGGCCGATCAGGACATGATGGACCTGGTGCTGCCGCCGCTGGTCGCGGATTTCCGTATCGGGGTGCAGTACGAGGACGACCGGGCCGTAGTCGACTGCCCGCTGGTGTCCTACGCGGGCCGATCTGACCCGCTACTGGTCGAGCCGGATGCGATGACAACCTGGACCAAACGTAGCCGACGGTACCTCGGGCACCACGAGTACCCCGGCCATCACTTCTATATCAACGATCACGCCGCGGCCGTTATGTCGGATTTCACCCGCCGCCTGCTGCGGCTTGTCGACGATGGTGGGTAATGTCGTAATGTGCGAAGCACCGCGTGGTCGGCACCCACGCGCAGCGCCGGATGATGGACGAGGATCGCGTTGAATAGGTTGCGCAGGGTGAGAGTCGGCTCGACGCCGAGCTCGTCATCGAGCCGCTCCCGCATCCGGCGGTAGGCGCTCAGCGCGACCGCCTGCTGCCCGGACCGGTAGAGCGCGATCATAAGCTGCTCGCAGAAGCGCTCATTCAGCGAAGGCGACTCGACCAACTCGGAAAGCATCGGGATAATATCAGCATGCCGCCCGCTGCGAAGTTCCAGGTCGAACAGCGTTTCCAGCGCGACCAGCCTGGCGGCCTCGTAACGTTGCGCGACCGTTCGGCACAACGGTCCCTGAATCACCAAGTCGAAAGCGTTGCCGCGCCATAGCGATAGCACGCTGCGCAGCACATCGGCTGCTCTTCTCGGATCAGCGGCACCGCAGAATCGGGCATTACGGAGCTCGCGCATGAACACCTTCGCGTCCACCGCGTCCTCATGGGTCGACAGGCAGTAGCCAGAGTACTGAACTATAAGTCGGGCAGGCCGGGCGTCCGCGACGGCGTCCAGCCGCCGGCGCAACCTGCTGACGTGCGCCTGCAACGCGTTCTCCCACTGCGGGGGCGGCGAATCGTCCCACAATTCTGTGACCAGCGACTCGACCGAGACCGGATTCCCCTCAGCAGCAATTAATGTCGCGAGCAACGTACGCTGAAGCGTTCCGGATATGCTCACCGGGCGTACCCTTGAACGGCATTCTAGCGCGCCTAGAACGAAGAACTCGGTCATCTGAACCCTCCTATTTTTAGCCCAGATAGCTCAACCGTGATGGTCCCTACTGAGCAGATCCCAGCCCTTTTAACTATTAACGCACCTCCATTCATCATGGTTCACGTTGATCACGCCTCCGTCCGCAGCAACCGGCGCAGTACCTTGCCGGTCGGGTTGCGGGGGAGACTGCCCACGAATTCCCATTGGGTGGGAATCTTGAAGTCGGCGAGCCTGCCACGCAGGAACACGATGAGGTCGCGCGCGGCTGCCTGCTCGCCCTTGCGGGGCACGATCACGGCCTTGACCGCCTGGCCCCACCGCTGATCCGGGATGCCCACGACGGCAACCTCGGCCACCGCCGGGTGCTCGGCCAGCATCATCTCGACCTCTACCGGATAGATGTTCTGGCCGGCCACGATGATGGCGTCGTCCATCCGGTCAAGGACGAACAGGTAGCCGTCGTCGTCCAGGTAGCCCGCGTCTGGCATGTAAAGCCAGCCATCCACGAGCGCCCTGCTCGTCGCCTCCGGCTGATGCCAGTACTCGATGAAGCACGCGGGGTTCTTCACGCAGATCTGGCCGACCTGGCCCGCCGGGAGCACTTCGCCGTCGCGGTCAACGACCTTCACCTCGTTGCCCGGGCATGGCCGCCCGACCGAGCTCAGCCTCGGGTTGCCCGGCCAGTGCTCGGCGGGGGTCAGGCACGTCACCCCGCTGCCCGATTCCGCCGCCGCGTACATCTGGGCCAGCTCGCAGTCCAGCCGCTCCATGCACTGCATCAGCAGCGACGGCGCGATGGCCGAGCCCCCGTAGGTCACCTTGCGCAGTGAACCGCACGCCTCCCGCGTGGCGCCGGGCTCGGCCAGCAGCATCCGCAGCATCGCCGGAGCCGCGAAGATGACCGTGACCTCATGGTCGCCGATGAGCCGCACCGCCTCCTCGGCGATGAACATCCTCATGACCACGTTCGTGCATCCAGCCGCGAACCCGTGCATGAACCAGACCAGGCCAGCGGAGTGCAGGCCGGAAAAGCAGCTCATCGACCGATCACCAGGGTGCCAGTCAAACCAGTCGAGGCCAGCCTGCCTCATGTGCTCGGACAATGTGAAGAAGGTGCGATTGGCCAGGACGACGCCCTTGGGAAGGCCAGTCGTCCCGCTGGTATACATCTGCACGACGGCGTCGTCCCGCCCGGTGCCCGGGCAGAGGTCACCGTCGGGGTGACCGGCTCGCCACCGCAGGAAGCCGTCCGCGCGAGAGCCGGGCACGTCCATCTCGATCACCATGCGCAGCGATGGCAAAGCTGACCGCAGCCGGTCCGCGGTCGGTCGGAAGTCACGCTCGATGAAGAGTAACTCCGCGTCCGCGTCCCGCAACACGTGGTCCACCTCACGAGGTGTCAGCCGCCAGTTGATCGGAACGAGCACGGTGCCGCTCTTGGCGCAGCCGAGCGCGATGTCGAAGTAGTGCTCTGACTCGCGGCCGAGGTAGGCGACCCGTGCGCCACGGCGCAGTCCCTCGGCGAGCAGCGCGTGCGCGGTCTGGTTGCTGCGCCGGTGCAGATCCGCGTAGGTCACCTCGCGGCCTTCGCAGATTACGGCCACGTGATCCGGCCGCTGCCGGGCATGCAGGGCGCACCGTGCGGTAAGCGTCTGCACATTCGAATCGTTCATAACCTGTCACTCCTTCACCTGCCTGTTTACCTGCTCAGGTCGTTAGCACGCCGAAGAGATCGGCCAGCACTTCATCGGCCAGGTAAGATATTAGGCGCTCCGTGGTCGGGCTATTGAACAGTACATTGGTGCTTATCTTGCGGCCGAGCTGCGCTTCGAGTCGCTCTTTGATTTCGGTGATGCGCAACGAGGTGAAGCCGAGTTCGAAGTAGCTCATATCGAGCGGCAGATCTTCGTCGTCGGCCATCATCAGGGTAGTCCTGAATTCCGCGATGACGAGTTCCTCAAGCCCTTCCCGTCGCTCAGACAACGGAAGTTCCTGCAATCGTTCGATCGCTAGCATGCTCTGCGTCATCTCGTTCTCGCACTCGGCCTAAGACAACCCCGCGCCGACTCGCGAAACAGGAAATAGGCTGGCCAGCATCGTCTATCCCCTCATCCCGAGACCGGCTCTCAGCGACTGATCGATTTATAACAGCAGGCATTACCTACCGGCTATATACGAAGAACTTAACCCGCGTCGCTGACGCCGAACTGACAGGGTATTGATGGGTTACCGGCGTGCAACGTTCATCACCACTGTGGCTCAGACTGGCCTGGTGAAGTATTGTCGTTCAGCGTCGCTAACGTCCCCGAAATAGCAACCGTCGACGTGGTCGTTCACGACGCCGAGTGATTGCATGGCCGCGTATATGGTCGTGGGTCCGACGAAGCGGAAGCCGTAACGGCGCAGCGCAGCTGAGAGGGCTTTCGACTCAGGAATCAATGCGGGCAGCGCGGCCCCGGTCTTGGGTCGCTCGCTGACCGCGGGCTCGAAGCTCCACAGCAACGCGGCCAGCGAAATCCCTTGCGCTCGCAGTCGCACTGTCGCCTGGGCGTTGCCGATGGTCGCCGTGATCTTGCCCCGGTGCCGCACGATCGCCGGATCCGCGAGCAATCGCGCCACATCGGCGTCCGTGAAGCCCGCCACCACCGTGGGGTCAAAACCGGCGAATGCCTTGCGGAAGCCGTCCCTCTTACGCAGGATCGTCAGCCACGACAAGCCGCTTTGGAACCCCTCCAGGCAAAGCTTCTCGAAGATCCGATCGTCGTCACCGACGGGCCGGCCCCACTCCTTGTCGTGATAGGCCAGGTACTCGGGCGCGGACACGCCCCACGGGCACCTGGGGACACCATCGGGGCCGACCTCAACGGGGCTGTTCATAAGCGCATACCTCCGCCCAGTGGCGCTCGTCCATTCATGGTGACAGATCCTACGGTGCGCAGCAATAACCGGGTTCGGATAGAACTGTACCATCAGCGGGATGTCAGCACCGGATCGGGAAGGCCTGACATGATCGAGTCATCCTTGGCAGGATTCGACCTTTCACTTCAGCTCAATTACCTGGAGATCTCATGACTGTTAAAGACAAGCTGCTCGCGACTGAGATCGAAGGCATGCTGCGCCGTTATCCTGGTATCGCACGCGCCCGAGTTCTCCGCGCGGCCGATGGTCAGCTAGTCGCGCACGTGCTGCCCTGGGGCAAGCATTCCGTTACCGCCGACGCCGGGGTCCTCGCGGAGGTGGCGAACATGAATATGGCAGAGTTGCGATTCTTGCACGACGAGATCTTCGTCGGTGAGGTCTACCTGCGCGGCGGCATCGTGCTCCGAGAGAGTGCCGTGGTCTTCGACGTCGGCGCGAACATAGGTATGTTCAGCCTCTTCGTAGGCGCGCGCTGCCCTTCGGCGGAAGTGTACGCGTTCGAGCCAGTTCCCGAGGTATTTGATAAACTCCAGCAAAACGTAGAGGCTCGTAGCGTCGCCGTGCGAATGTTCAATTGCGGACTATCCGACCGCGAGCAGGAGGTCACGTTCTACTATTACCCGAATATCTCGATCATGTCGTGTCGCCATGACTACATTAACTGGGAAAACGAGGTCGACCTGATCAAGCGATACGTCGCGAACGAGCGAGAGAGCGGCCCCCCTGGTCGCGAGGAGCACCTCGCCGAGGTCGAGAGCCTGGCACACAAGGACTTCGAGTTCGCTGAACGCCGGTGCCAGCTCCGCACGATGTCAGCGGTGATCGATGAGGTCGGGGTGAGCGGCATCGACCTGATCAAGATCGACGCCCAGCGCGCCGAGCTTGACGTGCTCCGCGGCATAGAGCCGCGGCACTGGCCGCTGGTCAAGCAGATAAGCATGGAGGTACACGACGAGGCAGGCTCCCCGACCGAGGGCCGGGTGCAGCAGGTCGAGCGGTTGCTTGGCGAGCAGGGATTCCGGGTGACCGTGGCCGTCGAGGACATGCTTCGCGGCACCGGCCGCTACGCGGTCTACGCCGTCCGGCCTGGCTACGACAGCGACCCGCGCCCGGTGGTGGCAGCGGCGGGCACCGCGCGCGGCCTGGACCCTGGGCAGGTGACCGAGTGGCTTTCCAGGAACCTGTCACCGGGCAAGCTGCCGGACCGGGTGATGGTGGTCGACGCCCTTGGGTAAGTCCGTTACGGTGCGATCGTCGATATGATCTCGTCGACCATCTGCTTGGTGGTTTCCGGGTGGACGAAGCACAGCCTGGCCACCGGCTCGCCATCCCAGGAGGTAGGCAGCACGAAGGCGATCTGGTCGGCAAGGAGCCTGGCCGACCAGCTGTCGTAATCGCACCATTGCCACCCGTCCCGCCGGAAGAGGACCACCGAGAGCTGGGGCTCGCAGACCAAGGTGAGGCCCTCGCAGCCGCTGACGCTGTCGGCGGCATAGCGCGCCATGGCGAGCGTGCTCTCGATGGCGTCGCGGTAGGCGTCCGTGCCGTGCACCGCGAGCCCGAACCACAAGGGCAGGCCGCGGGCCCGGCGGGTCAGGTGATAGGCGTAGTCGCTTGGGTTCCACTCGTCCTTGCTGTCATCGTGGATGGCATCGAGGTAGGCCGCCCGCTGGGTGTGCACCGCCTTCGCCGCAGGCGGGTCGCGGTAGAGCAACGCGGCGCAGTCGAACGGCGCGAACAGCCATTTGTGCGGGTCGATTACCACGGAGTCGGCTTGCTCTATGCCGTCGAAGAGCCTGCGCACGGTGGGCGCGAGCACGCCAGCGCCGCCGTAGGCCCCGTCGACGTGGAACCACAGGCCCCGCTGCCTGGCTATCTCGGCCACGCCGGCCAGGTCGTCGACCAGGCCGGCGTTCGTGGTGCCGGCGGTGGCGACGACGGCCACGACCTCATCCGGCCTTGTCGCGGCGCCGAGCGCCGCCATTAGCGCTGGCGCCGACATCCGATGATCGTCAGCGGGGACCAGCAGCGGTTCCATGCCCAGCACGTGCATGGCCTTGCTCACCGAGGCGTGGGCGTCGGCGGTGAGTGCCACCTTCGGCCGCTCGCACTGCCCGCCCAGCCGGCCCAGGCCGATGTCACGGGCGACGAGCAGGGCCGACAGGTTACCGCTTGAGCCGCCAGACACGAAGCAGCCGCCGGCGCCTGCGGGCAGCCCCACGGCGTCGGCCAGCGCCCGCAGGGCCTGATTCTCGGCCGCGACCGGCCCCGCGACCTCGAGCCAGGAGATGCCGTGCAGCGAAAGAGAGGAAACGACCATGTCGAAGAGAATGGATGTCTTCGATGCCACGCAGGACACGAAGGCCAGGAACCGAGGGCTGTCACAGGCGATGACGGCCGGCGCGATGTCCGTGAAGAACGCCGACAAGACCTGCTCCGGGTCGTGACCGGCCGGCCCGACCAGCCCGGCCAGCTTGGCATCGAGCCCCTGCCTGTCACCGCCGGTCTGCAACGGGATCTCCTCCTGGCTGAGGTAGCTCAGGCAACGGTCAAAAATGAGCCATGCCAGCTTCCTGTCCACGGTGAACATGGGATTGCCTGTCATATCTCGCTCACTTCGCTACCGTGACGATGTCCTTGAGCCACGCCCCGAACTCGGCGATCCCGTCTCCTAGCCGGGCTAGCGCGGCGGAGCCGATGATGACCCCGTCGCAGCAGCCGAGGCCGCGAAGCTCCGCGACATCGGCGGGCTCGCTGATGCCAAAGGCGGCGCACACGGGCAGGCCCGGCGCAATGGCCTGGATGGCTGACCGCTTGCGCCGAAGATCGGCAGGTGAGGCGGTCCTCGATCCGGTCCTCGGCCCTAGGGAGGCGTACACGAAGCCGCCGCCGCAGGAGATCAGGCGCCGGTCGGCGACGGACAGGCCGACCTTGGCGGCGTTCACGGCGGGAACGATGACCGCGCCATCCTCGGCGGCAGCCAGAGCATACGGCGCGATGTCTGGCGGATCACTTTCAAACAGGTATCCGCTGACCCCGGTACGGTAAGGGATCGGTGCGGACCAGGCGGCAGGCGACGGCCAGGCGGACTCGTAGACGACCGCTACCCGCACGGGAGCGCGTAGCAGCCACGCGGTCGCCTCGGCCTCGCAGTAGGGCTCGGCATACACCAGCGCCCTGGCGATCGTGGGCCCGGTCCTTGGCGACCACCGCGCCGCTGACATCGCAGGGAACTCGATGAAGTCCACGCCGTGGCCCAGGCACAGGTCGAGTGCCTCGATGCTCGTGCTCCAGTCGGGGAACCCTGGCACGAGATAGATCCCGACCGCGAGCTCGCCTCGGATCGCGTTGCCGCAGATGACGTCGTGCAGCAGGGAGGAGGTCATCGGCCGCCTCCCTGCGGTGCGCGCAGCGCGCAGATCATGCGCAGCGCGCAGTACGACTCCCACAGCGTGGCGTGAGCACGCGTCCCGTAGCCGCCACCCGGCTTGCGCAGGACCTCCACCGCAGCGGCGAGCCGGCTTGTCCAGACGGTCGCGCCCAGCACCTCTCCCGCACGCCAACCCCAGTAGCTGGCGGCGAGCGAAGGAGCGTCGCCGGCTGGCCGCAGCGTGGCGAGCCCGCACGGCGTGGCGAACCTGGACCTGAGCCACGCGGCTGTGCCGTGCCTATCGGCATCGCCTAGCGGGCTGCCAAGGAGCGACAAGCTGCAGACGGCACAGTACGTGTGCTCGATGTCAGGCGGCTGTCGTGGCGCGCCGCCGTACCCCCCGTCGGCGGCCCGGCACCGCCGTATGAAGCTTACGAGCGACGCCGACACTTCCTGGGTGAGCAGGCTGAGCGCGTCCAGCTGCTCAAGCGCGCGCAGGACGTAGAACATCTCGTCGATGTCGGACGGGGCGGGCCGGCCAGGTGTTGCCAGCTCGCTGGCGAACCAGTGCCCGAGCCGGCCACCGATCTCGGCACGCTGACCGCATAGCGTGAGCACGCGCACCGCGTAATAGCTCGCAGCCCGGGATGGCTCAGGGTCGGTGACCGTCATCGCGAACGCGCCGGCCGGCCGGCGGCACTGGCCGATGAATGCAGCGGGCTCGGGAAGCTCGCTGGAGAGCAGCGAGGAGATCTCGGCCGCCCAGCGCAGCGCCTCCATGGTTGGCTCCTGCTCAGCTGCCTCCACGTACTCACCAGGTCCTCGCTGCCGGGCAGCCAGGAAATTCAGCGTTGTCTTTACCGGAAGCAGCATCGCGGAACTACCTTTGCGCTATCGCCAGCCGCCGACCGGAGTCAGCCGCTGACTGTGCCGAATATGTGGCTCTGCGGCGGGATCTCAAGGAAATCTAGGCCGGCCAGGGCGCCGGGGACCGGCGGGCTCTGGGGTGCGGGTTCGTCGAAGAGGAAATCGTTGCGCAGCTCGCTGCGGTGCCTGGATAGCTGATAGTTGCGGTACTGCAGCCGCACCTGCTCGTGAATGTCGCCCGGCCCCGCAGCGTCGAGGAAGGCGCTCGCGTCCGCGATACTCCTTATATGGCTGAGCGCCGCTATGGAGACGGTGAAGCTCAGGATATCGCTTGGCTCCACCATGGTTCGGTCCTGCGAGTGGTACTGATATGGCTTAGGCAAAGCCTCGAGCAGATCACCTGAATAGATGATGAACTCTGTCGCGAGATCTATTGAATTCGGATTGGAGACTATGTCCTTGCACATGACGTAGTTCATGTAGCCGAATAGCTGCGGATTGCGACTGTAATAGAGTAGCGTGGCCAGCTCCTTAGAGCTAGCTGGTCCGATGAGATCATCACGTCGCTGGCGCAAGTCGTTGATGCACGTCCCGTAGCAACCAGAGTCAATGAGTGCGATAGCCGGCTGGCAGAGAATCGAATTCATCGCCAGCGAGTCCGCCCGAACGGTCCTGGACATGTGAGCCAGGCGCAAGTGCATGCCCTGTTCTAGGGCTGTCGCGGCGACAAAGAACGGCAGTGCGTCGCGGGCTAGGAAGACCACCGTCTCGATCAAGCTTTGCCGACACCAGCCGAGAGCCCATTTCGTGAAGCTAAGCCAGACCGGGAACCACGGCTTGATGATGCCGAGGAAGCGCTCGGTAGTATCGCAGAGCCAACCCGGAAGATCGTGTTGCATGCTGAATGTCCGGTGGCATAGCTGATCTATCTGCTCTGCGGATAGGTCGCTCCCAACCGTCATTGTCTGACGGAACTCAGCGATCGCCTCGCTAACCGACGGCAGCCCGACCGAGCTAGCGGCCAGCCAGTTCTCTAGGCAGTAATCAGCGATCGCGCGACAGTAGTCCGCGGTGAACTGGTGATCATCTGGCTTAGGCAAATCACGTACCAGAGTCAGCAGCCATTGCTGGACGCCGGAAACTGGTATCTGGCCGGGTGCTTGCCTGGCAACTGGATCAACTGACACTTGGCCAATGACACCGTAGGCAGCTGGCGATTCCATCGTCAGTAGGTCGCTCACGATTGGCTATCTCGCGCCGCAGCAGGGCCGCGCGCCAGTGCCGCTGCCTACGGTTTTGTCTCCCACGAATCGCTCCTTATGCCGTTTTGCGGAGAGGGCAGGATTCGAACCTGCGTAGGCATTTTACTGCCTGCCCGATCGGTGCCGGACCCCATTAGGCCGCTTTGGGAACCTCTCCTGAGTTGTTAACAGCCTATGTTTAGTAGTGCTACTGCCTGTCGATCTATCCTGCGGCACTTAAAGCCATCATGGCTGACGACGCTGATGTGCGGCTGACCAGTCACTGACCATTTTATGTCTTGATATTCGCACCCCGGCATGCGATAAATGATTGTTATGACAGCGGCGATCACAACATCGGACATCGCCCTGGATGCCATCCAGCGGCATCCGGACGCGGATAATCCCAGCGCGTTCCTCGCGGTCAACGAGGGCAACAGCTACCTGCACCTGCCGGACACACCTGGCGTCATCGTGTACCGGCCCGCCGGCAGGTACCTGGTGCAGTTCGGTGGCCCGTTCGCGCCCATCCAGGCACGGCCTCGCCTGCTGCGCGCGTTCATCGACCTGGCCGCCAGCCTGGGCAGGCAGATCGTGGCCATACAACTCCAGGGCGCCGACGCGGCCGAGTACCTGGCCGAGGGCTTCACGGTCAACCAGGTAGGCGCGTCGTACGCGCTGCGATTGGACACGTTCAGCCTGCGCGGAACGGCGTTCATGCAGCTGCGGAACAAGATCGCGCGGGCCATGCGCACCGGATTGGCTATCAGCGAGGTGCCCCAGGGGCCGTGGCACGCCGCGATGAGAGAACTGGACGCTGGCTGGCTTGGCGCCAAGGGCGACGCCAGGCCGCTTGAGTTCCTGGTCGGTCAGTACGGCGGGCGATACCAGCACCTGCGCAGGCTCTTCATCGGCCTGCACGGCAGCCGGCTGACCGGCTACATCTCGTACTCGCCGGTCTACGGATCCCGGCCCGGGTGGATGCATGACCTCAGCCGCCGCCAGCCGGACGCCCCGCCAGGGGTCATGGAAGCGATCAACAAGGCGGCGATCGAGACGTTCCAGGCCGAGGGCGTGCCGTGGCTCCACTTCGGTTACACGCCATTCACGGCGCTCAGCGTCGCGCCGAAGCTCCCCGGCTACAGCCGCGCCTTCCACTGGCTGATGGCGGAGCTATGGGCCAACGGGGAGCACATCTACCCGGCGCGGACGCAGTACGCCTACAAGGAGAAGTGGCGGCAGGACGTCATCTTGCCCGAGTACATCGCCTTCCAGCACGGCGCCAGCATCCCGGCCCTCGTGCACGTGTTCCGGGCCTGCAACGCGGTCTAAGCGGCCAGGGAGATCGAGGGGAAGCCATGCGAGATGAGCCGGATGAGATCACCGCGGCCGGGCAGCGGGTCGTCGAAATGCTCGGCGCGTGCGCAGCGGCTCCCGACGACCTGGAGGTCGGGCGGGTCGCCGATGACGCCCTGAACAGGCTTGAGCAGCTGCTGGTCGCGGCGGAGCAAGCCGCGCAGCCGTCGTGACCTGCCCTGGCTAGGCTGGCGCCTGGCCCGGCGACAGGCCGGCTAGGTAGGCGGCGGACACCCGCTTGGGCACCACCAGGCACCAGGCGTCGGTGACGTACTCCCGCATCTCGTCCGGGTCGAGCGCGGCCATCTTGGACTCGACCCAGTTGTACTTCTCCTCGGACTTGACCGGCATGAAGAACTTCTGCGGCTCCGAGGCGATCAGCGCGGCCCGTTCCTCCTTGGGGAAGCCGAACCCCATGGTGGTCTCGTCGGGCGAGATCGCGACGTAGACGATCCTGCCGACCCGGAATCGCACCCCATCTCGCACCAGTCCCTCTGTGGTCCTTGGCAGCGACATTGCCACGCTCCGGACCTGCTCGGCGGTGATCATCCGCATCAGCCCCTTGCGTGCTGCGGGTACTCGTCGTGGCGGCGCACCCACCTCTCGGGCGGCTCCCCCTCGTTGCGGCCGAGCGGCGTGCGGTCGAGGAGGCCGTAGTGGCCCATCATGAACTCCAGCCCGCGGGCGGTGGTCGAGTAAGTCAGGTAGGCGATCCCGTCCTCGAGCGCATAGGAGCTCAGCACCGGCGCTTCTGACAGGTATGCCACGGGCTCGGTCCCGCACTCTTGCGCGAGCCCGGCGGCGACCGGGGAAACGCCCCCGGCGAGTGCCTCGCGGGTTGCCTGCTCGGGGCGCGAGACCTCCAGGTCGAAGTTGTAATCGCTGCCATAAGACGAAACCCAGGGGAAGCTCCAGCCCATCCGCCGCTTGTACGCCTGTAGCTTGTCGAGCGGCGCCCGCGAGACGCAGGTGAACGTCACATCGCGCGCGTTCAGATGGGGCACGGCGCCATTGAAGCTGTCCGCTTCAGAAGAACAGCTCGGGCAGCCGGCCGTGTAGGCGGGGCCGAACATGAAATGGTAGACGATCAGCTGCGAGCGCCCGTCGAACAGCTCGGGCAGCGTCACCGGTCCCTGGTCGGTGTCGAAGCGGTACTCCTTCTCGATCGGCACCCACGGGAGGTTGCGCCGCTCCTGCGCGAGCTGATCACCGCGGCGCGTGTGCTCCTTTTCCTTCGCGAGCAACTGATTGCGCGCGGCAAGCCACTCCTCATGCGTGCCGACCTTGTGCGTCGTCATCGGGCATCCCCTTCTTTGTCGTGCCTGTCTTTGTTGCCCACGCCGGAACCGCCCGGCGCGCCCGTCCTGGCTACGCGGGCAGCGGGTCGCCGGTCTCGAGCAAGGTCTTGAGGCTGGAGATGATCTCCGGCCAGCCAACGCTGACCATCTCCACCATGACGCTGCCCGCTTCGAAGCCGTCGTGGGTGACGGTCAGCCTGACCTTCTCCCCGGCCGGCTCGATGTCGAAGGTCACCTTCGACCGGCGCTCGCCCGCCAGCCGGGCCAGGAGCTCCGCGTCCCAGCCGAAGCGCTCGGCCAGCTCCGGCGGGAACGCGTGCCAGGTGTAGGACAGGCGGCGGTAAGGCTCGGACTCGAGCACGACCTGCTCTGGGTCGCTGATCAGCACGCCATGGTTGTCCCAGGTCATCGCCGACCCCGGCGCCCAGTCCGTCGTGAACGCGGTCTCCCAGTAGCGGCGGGTGAACGCCGGGTCGGTCAGCGCCTGCCACAACCGCTCCGGCGTGGTGCGGATGTAGGTCGTGTAGACGAACTCGGGCCTGTCCATCGGGGTGTCCTCCAGGGCTTTCTTCAGGTCGGCCAGCGCCTCGACCCGGGCCTGGTCGTACCGGCTGATCCAGCGCTCGGCGATGTCGCTGATCGGCGCGGCGTTCAGGTAGTGCAGCTTCTCCCGGCCCCGCCACACGGTGGTCACCAGGTTGGCCGCCGCAAGCACCGCCAGGTGCTTGCTGACCGACTGCCTGGCCATGTCCAGCCCGGCGCACAGCTCACGCAGCGTCTGCCCGTTGCGTGCGTTCAGGCTGTCAAGCAGCCGCCGCCGGCTGGGGTCGGCCAGCGCCCTGAACACCTCATCCATCGCGTCATCCATACATGCAGCCTTCCGGCTGCATGTAACTATAGGCAGCCGGAAGGCTGCATGTCAATCGCCCTCTAGCGCGAGCTTGTCCCTGCTGGCGTCCTCGGGCACCTTCACCGGGTACTCCCCGGTGAAGCACGCGAAGCAGAATCCGTCGCCTTCAGGGCGGCCCATGGCCCGGCGCAGGCCGCGCAGGGACAAGTAATGCAGCGAGTCCGCTCCGACGATTCGTCCCACGCCCTCTTCGTCATGGTGCGCCGCGATCAGCTCGGCGCGCGAAGCCATGTCGATGCCCATGAAGCAGGGCCACATGATCGGCGGTGACGCGATCCGCAGGTGCAGCTCGGC